>NZ_JBRKIS010000039.1:0-290972 GCF_052983315.1 Sinomicrobium endophyticum | reverse complement strand
CCTCGTATGTTTGTTCTTAAATATTTTTATAGAATAGGTTTTAAAAAATATGAGATTTATGGTTATTTGAAAACTTAAATACAAGGAAGAAACAGGTAATAGCATCCCTGCCCAGATAACTTTTATAAGTATATCGCCCTTTAGATCTTGCACCTGTTTCTTTTCTTCTTATAGTCTGAATAGTATCTAGGAAATTGGCCATATTGCCTGTATTCCGTATAAAAACGAGGAAAGACAAAGAGAAGAAGTCCTTTATTGATTTAAATAACTATGAGAAAAATATGTGCTGGAATCGATATCTCCATGGATGATTTTCATGGATGTATAAAAATCCGATTAGAAGATGGTTCTGTGAAAATTAAAGGGACGCGATCTTTTAAAAATAACAGGAAAGGACATGAAGAGTTCTTGGAATGGGTTTTAAAAACAAAGGGACCTGGCCATAGTTGCCCCATAAGGTTTGTCATGGAAGCAACCGGTGTTTATTATGAAGACTTAGCCTATTTCCTTTATAAAAAGGATCAGGAAGTATCTGTTGTATTGGCCAATAAAATAAAGAACTATATAAAAAGTCTTCATATAAAGACAAAAACAGACTCCATGGATTCCAAACATATAGCCGGATATGGAATAGAAAGAGTATTAGATCGTTGGCACCCCATGTCTCCCATGTATAAAAAGTTAAGAGACCTTTGCAGGGAGTTACTCTCCTTTAAAAAAGAGCTTCAACGATCGAAGTGCCAATTACACGCCATGTATAAGTCGCATGAGAAGCTCGAAAGCATTATAGGGTTAAAGATCGAACAAATGGAATTTTATGAAAAAGCTATTCAAACCATCAAAAAAGAAATCAAAAACACGGTGGACCAGGATAAGGAATTAAAGAAAAAAATTGAGAAAGTAGAGACAGCTCCTGGTTTGGGTTTTGAAACCATTGTAATTTTAATCGCTGAAACTAATGGGTTTGCATTAATCCAAAACATTCGCCAGTTAATAAGCTATGCAGGACTTGATGTTACATTACATGAATCCGGAAAATACAAAGGGAAATCCCGAATATCAAAACACGGCAATTCGAGAATACGACAGACTTTATATATGCCTTCTATGACAGCGACAAGAGTTAATGAATCGATTAGAAATTTATATGAAAGAGTTTGCGAAAGAAATCCAGCAATAAAACGTAAAGGGATTGTGGCAGGAATGCGTAAATTATTGATTCTTGCTTATACCCTTTGGAAAAAAGAGCAAGAATACGATAAAGATTATCAATGGAGGTAATTAGTCCATAAAATAAAAAAAGCGGAGCATTACACTCCGCGCTAGATAGACTTCAAATCCACAATTGGAAAAAAGTCTTCTTTGTAGGATGGTAAAAGTAAAATAAAATCAAGATAACGACAAATTCATTAGGTTTTTACCATAGTATCTAAAGGGAGCGAAATTTCTAATGGAGATTTGGATTGTTAAAACAGGGTAAAGTAAACAGGTCATTATACGGATTTCCTCTGAATAACTTAATGACTCATGAACCTAATCAACCACCTCCGTTTTTAACCTTTTCAGAAAATATGAAGGATAGATCCCGGTTTCTTTGTAAAACGCTTTGGTAAAGGATTGCGCGGTTTTATACCCGGCTTCCTGTGCGATGGCTTCAACGGCATACTGTCTTAGTTTTTCTTCCTTTTTCAATCTTTCCACGATGTGTTTGATACGGATATGGTGCAGGTATTGGCTGAAATTCATATCCTTGGTGGTATTGATAACCCTGGAGAGGTATGTGGAATTGGTGTTCAGGTCGTCGGCCAGGCTTTTTAGCAATATATCGGGATTTGTAAACTGGTGTTTCCGTTCGAATTTCTCCAGTCCTGCTTCTATGTTTTTAAAGATCTCCTGGGGTACACCACTGTCTTGTTTTTCTTGTTTACGGACCTGAGGTAGTTGTTCATCGGGAGTATTCTGATTAATCAGCTCCCGGAAACGTTTTTTATAGGTGCGTTGTTTTTTATAGTAGTAACCCAGGAAGACGGTTAAGAGCACCACAGCGACCAGGAGTCCTCCTTTATACCAGGCATTCTTTTTGTGACGGTTTTCCAGGTTTCGGATAATGGTTTCTTTTTGTCTCAGGAGTTCGGGCATGTCGTATTTCCGGGCAATTTCTCCGTCCATAGACCGTATATCAATGAGCTCTTTATCCAGGTCTAATATTTTGTTGATATAGATAAGTTGGCTATCTCTTTCTTTCCGGTGATTATAATGGTCTATAAGATATTCATAAGCATTCCGGAGTTCCGGGAATTTATAATTAATTTCTGCTGCTAACGAATCCGTTTTTAAAAATATGAGTAAGGCGTCCTTATGCCTTTCCAAGGCTTGGTAAGATCGTCCTTTATAATAATGCGCCATTGCAATATTATGGTTATCCGTTAGATGAGGAATAGCCTTATCCAGGCTGTCCAGGGCAGCCTGGAAATTACCGGCATAGAACTCCATAGAACCGCTGCTGGAAACCATTTCGTAATATTGTATGGTGTCTTTATATGCTAAACTTTGGTTAATCCCTTTTTGGTGATATATTCTTGAAGAATCATTTTCTTTAAGATGTAAAAAGGTTAAGGATAAATTATGTATAGCTATTAAGTGACTAGTGTAGAGTCGATTACTATGGTTTACACTATTACTGTAATTTTTTTTGTATTCTACCTGGTTTTCCAGCGCATTTAAGTGTTCTTTATGCATGGCAAGGGCACCTCTATGATCTCCGACCCTACTTTTGAATGTTGCAATCATGGGGCGGATATACATTTGCAATTTTATATTACCTCTCTCCACAGCATAGTTATAACCGATAAGAGAATATTCTATAGCTTTTTTATAATCATCCAACTGATAATACCAATACCCTTTTGACAAATAACCTATAGCAGGATAATATTTATCATCTATATGTTCTGTAAGTGCAATAATGGTATCGGCATAGCGTAATCCATTTTCGGGACCAAATTCAACAGCATAGTAATAATACCCCTTCGCCATACGGATAGAATCTTTTTCTTCCCTGGCTTTTTCGATATAGCTATTTATTATGGTTTTGGTAGTAATGGTGTCTTTAGGTAGCCATTGATAAATTAATGTATTGAGTTCATCGTAACTTTTGTCGAGCAGTGTATCCTGTATTTTTTCCTGGGAGTATCCGCACCAATACAGTAAGGACATAAGCATTAGAAAAACAGGTTTGTAGGCTTTCATGTTTTGTGTTCTTTTATCGATGAGATGCAGGATATAGCGGTTTTAAAATTAATATTTTTTAGCGGGTTCCTGTTTTTAACCTTTTCAAAAAATACGAAGGATAAATCCCGGTTTCCTTATAAAACGCTTTGGTAAAGGACTGTGCGGTTTTATACCCGGCTTCCTGCGCGATGGCTTCAACGGCATACTGTCTTAGTTTTTCTTCGTTTTTAAGTCTTTCCACGATGTGTTTGATACGGATATGATGCAGGTACTGGCTGAAATTCATATCCTTGGTGGTATTGATAACCCTGGAGAGGTATGTGGAATTGGTATTCAGGTCGTCGGCCAGGCTTTTTAGCAATATATCGGGATTTGTAAAGCGTTGTTTACGTTCAAATTTCTCCAGTCCCGCTTCTATGTTTTTAAAGATCTCCTCCGGTACACCGCTGTCTTGTTTTTCTTGTTTACGGACCTGAGGTAGTTGTTCATCGGGAGTATTCTGATTAACCAGCTCCCGGAAACGTTTCTTAAAGGTGCGTTGTTTTTTATAGTAGTAACCCAGGAAGACAGTTAAGAGCACCACAGCGACCAGGAGCCCTCCTTTATACCAGGCATTCTTTTTGTGACGGTTTTCCAGGTTTCGGATGATGGTTTCTTTTTGCTTCAGGAGTTCGGGGGTATCGTATTTCCGGGCGATTTCTCCGCCGATTATACGTTCTTCCAGTAATGTTTTATCTAGTTCGAGGAGTTTATCGATGTATACAAGTTGGCTATCTCTTTCTTGCCGACCACTATAATAATCTATAAGATATTCGTAAGCATCTCTGAGTTCCGGAAATTTATAATTAATCTCTGCTGCTAACGAATCGGTTTTCAAGAACATGGATAAAGCTTCTCTATTTCTGTTTAAGGCCTGATAGGATCGCCCTTTGTAGTAATGTGCCATGGCAAAATTTCGTCCATCTGTTAAATAAGGAATAGCCTTGTTAAGACTATCCAGGGCAGCCAGGAAATTACCATCGTAGAATTCCATGGAACCACTACTGGAAAGAATTTCGTAGTAAAGGAAAAGATTCTTTTGTCGGAAACTTTTTGTTATTGCTTTTTGCAAGAAAATACGGGAGGAATCGGGCTGTTTCAATAATAAATAGGTAAGTCCGATATTGTATTGAGCTTGGATGATATTTTCATTAAATAAGTCACCAAGGTTAGGGTCATTACTATATAGATTCCTATATTCTGGTTGATTTTTAAGAGCATGTAAATGTTCTGTATAAATCAATAGAGCTTCTCGATGATTCCCGGATCGATTTTTAAGAGCAGCCATCATAGGACGGATGTGTATCTGCATTTTAATATTATCTCTCTCCACGGCATATTTATAACCGATAAGATAATATTCCATTGCTTTTTTATAATTACTTAATTGGTAGTGCCAATATCCTTTTAATAAATAACCTACGGCAGGATGAAATTTATCGTCCGTATGTTCTGTAAGTGCAATAATCGTATCGGCATAGCGTAATCCATTTTCCGCATCAAAATCGGTGGCGTAGTAATAATACCCCTTAGCCATACGGATGGAATCTTTTTCTTTCCTGGCTTTTTCTATGTAGGCATTGACAATTGTTTTAGCCGTAAGGATATCTTTTGGCAACCATTGGTAAAACAGGGTATTGAGATCGTCATAGCTTTTATAGAGGAGGGTGTCCTGTATTTTCTCCTGGGCATTGCTGTAAAAACCAAGGATCAAAACCAAAATAACACAAACAGATTTAGGGGCTTTCATTGTTATTCTACTTGAAAAGGGTAAAAATAAGGGAAACCGGATAAAGTTGGTAGTTTTTTGGTGTTTTGGATGAAGGTAAAGAGTATTATCTAAAAGAAGCTCACCTTTCTTCCGTCGAAAAAAGGTGAGCACGGGGACAAGTAAATCAAAGAATAAGCTCCCCAGGAGTCCCGCCGGGGGAGTATTAAACAAGTATTAGTGTATTCCTGGCTTTTTGATATAATGATTTCTCTCCGTTCCACCTTTTAGGCGATGTCATTTAGTTAAGCAGATTTATTCATTTCTGATAGCCTTTTAAGGGCACCTCTCTTCATCCCGATGGTTATCGGGAGAAGAGGGGTGGACCGCTTTGCGGGACGGGGAGTTTTGACCAGCCCAGACTTTGGCGTGTTTGCCCTAACGCTTGGGATGATTCCTATGTTTTAGGCTTTCAAAACCCTCCCCCCGTTGCTACGCTCGGGGACCTCTACTTCGACTTGGCTCAGCACGGCGCCTTCATCACAAGGGAGGAGCCTTTTTGGTTTTTAATAAGATATAGGACATACATTTTTTTCAGACTATTATAACACTAACTAAATGACATTGCCTTTTTAGGGCCGGGGTCAAGGACGGAGGGGGCAGACGCTATCAGCTCGAAATTCCGGAACCCCAAGGACCAACAACTTATCTCTGCCTTATAGTTTTATCCCGATTCCCAGTCCTATCAGCCACGGATTAATGTCCACATTGGCAGGTACGGTGGCTCCAAGTGCGGTATTGGCATTTACGGTGACATCGGTTTGGAGGAATATTTTTTTGATATCCAGGTTTATAAACCATTTGTCGGAGATCATATAATCCAATCCTATTTGGGTAGCGAAGCCAAAGGCATTGTCGTATTCCACTTTGTCCGCTACGGGGCCTTCATCCGCATTGTAAAAGATGGTATAGTTTACCCCGGCCCCGAGGTAAGGCTTGAATTTTTCCGACTTGGTAAGGTGATATTGTAACGTAAGTGTTGGAGGTAACAGCCATACATCGCCGAGGTCGATGTTTCCCGCTGCAGTATTGGTGGCTTCCACCTTGTGTTTCGTAGTGCCCAGGATAAGTTCTGCCGCCCAGTTTTTGGTAAAAAAGTAGGTGATGTCGACTTCCGGGATCACTGTAGTGGAAATATCCACATCACCGCCAATGGTACCTATGGTTGCACTTTCGCTCGGGGTTACCACTACACCGCGAAGGCGGAATTGCCAGGGATTAAACGATGAACTATTACTTTCCTGCGCTACTGCGAGTGAAAACGATGCCGTAATCAATAAGGCGCTTAATATTAAATTTTTCATGGACTATTGTTTTAATGAATGCCCAAAATTATCCATGAAAAAATATGCAAAACATGACTATTGTCAGCCTCTGTTAAAATAGTTGTGCGGATATTTCTTTTTTAAACAGGGATTAGTATAACCTCTTCAGGTCTTTGCTGTCCGGGCCATAGCTGCCCAGTACCTGTACAAATTTCTCATCCAGCTTCTCCGTAAGCTTTTCTACCCGGAATTCCGGGAGCTGGTCCAGGCAGGTGACGACCAGGTTTTTCGTAACGGGCAGGCCGTGGTGGGATATGGCATCGCACGAAAGGGCATAGCGCAACAGTTCCGGGTCAAGGGCTGCAGTGCGGAATTTCCCCTGGAATTCGTTTTCCGTATTGGTTTCGTTTTCACAGTTCCGGAGGGTAACCTTTTTACTGCTGCTCATGGGGCCGTTGCCATGTCTTGTCTGGTAACAGCGTGTTACGTAGTAAATATCTGTTTCCGGGATGTCGCCCTCCATGGAACGGAGGAGTTGCAGGGCGTTTTCCGAGGTGGTTCGGCTCCAGGTGGTATGCGGGTGCATGCCGTGTTTGGTGTCGAGCAGTATACCCTGGCTTCCTTCAAATACCAGGTGCGCGTATTTTGGCAGGAGCTCTTGTGGCAGCGCAATGGTATACAGGGGACGGATGAGGTCGCAGTATGCTATAAAGCCGGCTTCGTCATAGGCATTCAGTTCTTCCCTGTAAAGTGCTTTCAGAGGTGTATTATCCTGTTTGCCGAGAAGGGTTTCGTAATAGCGGCGTATACTTTGCAGCCGTTGCTTTACCACCCAGGGGAACAACAGATCGTTGGCAAAAAAGTACACCTCTTCTTTATTTCTGGCTATGGTAGCGCCAAATCCCAGTCCGCAGGAACCGTGTTGTTTTTCCTTTTCCACGGCACGGTTATAGGCAATGTCATAAGGGGTGGTTACCATGGCCAGGGGGTGGAAGAATAGTCTGGGGCGATACGCCTTCAGAGCCTGGTATTCCAGTGCGATGGCCGGGGGAAAAAGTGTGGTGTGCTCCGTGTATAAGGCAGGCACTCCGCGAAGGGTCCCGGAACCGAAATTGCTAAAAGTGTGCCGGAAGTTTCCCCGGGTAACGGTATGGCCTACCTGGTGTCCGCCGGAAAAACGGATAACCAGGGTAGATTCCGGGTTTCGGCCCGCCAGGTAATCGGTGGTAAGTCCTTTACCGGCATCGCCGAAACCAAGATCTATAACTACAGAACACGTTTGCATTACAGCATATCTTCTACTTCGATATCGTCTCCGGCCTTCGTTGTGCTCTCCGTACCGGGTGTAAACGAATGGTGGGCAATAACGACCTCCGCGATTTTTTTAGCTACATTACGGAAGTCTTCCACTTCTATAAACTGCTGGCCCAGGAGCTCTTTCCAGTTTCCTTTGCGGTAGTCCTGTTTGGATATTTCGTTGTGTTCCAGGTGCAGGTGGAAAACGTGGTATTTTTCCTGTGCTTCCTCGATAATCGCTTTGGTGGTCACCGTAGCCGCCTCATCGGCCGGGGTAAGGCGTTTGATAATGTCTGCCGGGATTTCCTGTGCTACCGGTTCGTCGCCTATGGTAAACAAAAAGCCCTTTTGTTTTCGTTTTTCCCAGCAGTCTATAGCGGTGTGCCTGGCGGCAAAGAGATGTGCCAGGTTGTAGCTTTCGTGGTTGTTACCACCACCACCGCCTTCCAGGTATACCTTGGTCAGCCAGCGGTCCAGCAGCTCGGCGGAAGATTCGAACTGGCCTACCTGTAGCGGGGCGCTGTCGTAAATATAATCTCCTATACCCAGGAACAAAACCTGCGGATGCTGAATACCGGCCTGCATAAGCGAACCGATGAGGTCGGGCAGGGTTTCTTTAACAATGATCTCCGGAACAAATCCCATGCTGCCCGTAACGTCCAGGGCTACGATAATGGAGAGCGACTCGGGGTGCTCCTCCGAATCGCGGGATTCGCGCACCTGTATGGTAGCCGGGTCCATGCCCGGGTCTATCCGGCGAGAGGTAAATATCTGCTCTCTCGATTTGTTGTCATATCCTTTGCTGACGCGGAGACGGGAATACGCCTCGTAACTAAATTTTCCTCCTCCCATAATTACAATATTTCCAGTTTTTCTCCGAAGAGATATTCATATCGGTTAACAGCCAGTTCCAGTTTGATTTCCAGGTTGCGGATCTTTACGGCCATTTCCAGGTCTTTGCCCACGTAGCCCTTGGCGTCGAAATCGGAAGCCAGCACCAGGCTGTTGGCATCCGTCGGACTGAGATCGAGCATATTTTCCTGTTCCCTTTTCAGCTTTTTGAGCATCAGGGCCAGGTCTTCCGCTTCTCTTTTGTACATAATCTGGGCATCTTCTACGATAGCCACGGCACGGTCGCCGCGTATTTTGTCGTTATTGCGCTTCAGGGATTCCAGGAAAGCGCCGCTGGTTTTAGGATCTTCCATAATTTTTATTATCTGAACACAAATTTACGGGGAAATACCGGTTAAACACCTCCCCGAAATAAGGGATTTTTTTGGCAATTTCCGTCTATCGGGAGAAAGGTTTTGGAAAAAAGTCTATATTGGGGAGGGAAAACAGTTTTTCCGGAAATTCAGTATAACGATATTTTTGTTACATACTAAAAAAATGATTTCCGATACCATGAAAAAAAGCTAATCGCAACGATAATAATATTAACGGTTGCTTGTTCCCCGAAAATAAAAACCAATATAACTTCCGCAAGAAATGTTTCGGATAGGGATATTGAAGTGATAGTATTGGGACTAGAGGAAAAAAACCTTCGGAAGCTACCGAATTGGGAAATATTAAAAAGGGAGGGTGCCGATTGATATTGAATATGGGAAAACATATTATTTGAGGTGTGGAGCTAAAATAGGGGTACTCCGGAATAAAGAAACTATTGAGTTAGTGGACCCTGTAATCGGAAAGGTAGAATACGAAGCAGTACAGAGAAAAAATCAAAAAAGATCAAAAAAATAATCTTGAACGACCTCGAATACATATCCATCCGTAACCAGGCTGCCGCTTTCCCGGAGCACTATCATGACACTTTTTGTGTTTCCCTGATCCATAACGGTACGGAAACCATAGCGATGGACGGGAAAAAACTTTACGGGGAAACGGGGAGTATTACCATTACCAATCCGTATGAGGTGCATGCTAACCCGTTGGCAGATCCGGGAATAAAACTGGATTTCGATACGATCTATATTTCGGGAGAACGGATGAAGTATCTTTTTGGCGGTAAAAATGTTGTTTTTCGGGAAAGGAATATTCGCAATGACGAAGCTGTAAAACGGTTTGTGGCCCTGAAAAACAACCTGGCAACCGTTAAAGCGCAAAACCGGGAAGCATTGCTTTCTTGTTTTGCAACATCGCTGCGTCCTTTTGCAGAGGGAAAAGAAGAGGATTATTCTGAGTTAAGTCCCGCCGACCTCCGGGAGGTCATGGCATTCATTCAAGGGAATATTACCGGTAATCTCAGCCTGGAAGCCCTGGCCCGGGTGGCCAATGGCAACAAATACGGTTTTGCCAAAAAATTCCGAGTATCTACCGGCATGTCACCCATGCATTACGTGTTGATGAAAAAGATCTTTGCCGGGAAAGGAGATATTACTCCACATGCGGAACTGACTCAGATAGCCTATGATTACGGTTTTACCGACCTGCCGCATTTTTCCAGGACCTTCAAGCGCTTTGTCGGCATATCACCCAGCGCCTACCAGAAGAGCCTGCTTCCGGGCGAATAAAATCGCCAAGATTTTACAAGTCCGTTTACTACCAGACAGGTACTTTTGTGCTTATGAAGACAGTACAAATACATTCTCCGCTTTTCCTGTTGTGGTTAATATGTTGCTTTTCGGGCTATGCACAATCCGTAGACGATAGTTTTCCCCGGTCCAAAATGCGAAAAGACCTGGAAATCTTTAAGAACATACGCCTCAAAGCCAACTCCGGCCTGTATAAATACCGTACCGAAAGAGAAATAGACAGTATATATACCTGGGCCGAAGCACAGGTAGAAAGATCCGGAAGCTACCGGGATTTCTATAATATTATCGTACAACTGACGGATTTTGAAGGAAGTCTGCACAACGACACTTCTTTACCGCTAAAGTATCGTAAATCTATGGCGGCGGAAACTTCGGGATACTTTCCGTACCCGGTGAAACCGGTTGAAGGGAAGTGGGTGTTGAATATGGAAGGTACGGAAATTCCCCCGGGAGCGGAGATTCTGTCGGTTAACGGCAGGCCCGTGGAAGACATTATAGCCAACCTGAATAAATACTATACAACCGATGGTATAAATATCACCGGAAAAATTATTGGGATACAATATAGCTTCAGCAGGTATTACCGCCTGCATTACGGCCAGGAAAAGACATTTACCGTATGCTTTATACCTCATGGTTCGGAAGAGGAACAGTGCAGAACTTTAAAAAGTGTCGGTTACCGGGACTATTACAAAAATGTAAAAAACAGGTATTCCCTCCCGGACGATGAAGCCAATTACCAGGATTGGGAAGAGGACGAAATATATTCCTTTACCGGGATAGATAGCGTTACTGCCTTACTGACCGTTAATTCTTTTTCCCTTGGAGAAAAGAACTCCGAATCGCACAAACACTACGCGCATTTCCTGGACAGTGTTTTTACCTCCGTAAAGCAGCAGAAAATTAAAAACCTCATTGTAGATGTCCGTTATAACGGGGGAGGAACGGACCCGAACGACCTGGTGACATATTCGTACCTTACCGGCAGGAACTTTCAGGAAAACAGGCAGGCCTGGGTGAGTTTTCAAAAAGTGCCTTACCTGCGGTATGCTTACAGTAAGATCCCGTTTTTTTTACGCCCGTTGGGAGTAGGGAAGTATAACCGCATGCTCCGGGAGGAATTCCCGGTAGAAAAGGAAGGCCGTTTTTATGAAGACGACACCAGTGAAGACCACCGGGTTCGCACCCCGGCTAAAAATGCCTTTACGGGGAATATCTACCTGTTGATCAGCCCCAGGGTAGCATCTGCCGGCAGCCTGTTTGCTGCGATGGTAGCGGGAAATGCCAATACCGTTACCGTAGGTGAAGAAGCTATGGGCGGATATTACGGGCACAATGGGCATACGCCCTTGGGATATATCCTGCCAAAATCCGGACTGGAAACCTTTTTCTCTATTGTCAACCTGGAGCAGGATGTGCCGCAAAAGGCCAACCAGGTGTACAACCGGGGCATTATCCCCGATTATAACGTATCGCAATCTTTTGAAGATTACCTGGAGCATAAAGATACCCAGATGGCGTTTGTGCTGAGGTTGATAAAAGGGGGCAAAAGGTAAAATAAGGTCTTACGGGAGGGTACTCTATGCCCGGGCAGCCTACAACACCCGTTTAATTCCTGAAAATTCTTCCCGGTATTGCGTGGGCGTACAGTGTTTCAGTTTTTTGAATACCCGGTTAAAGTTGGCGATATTGTTAAATCCGCAGGCATAGGCAATTTCGGCCACGCTGAGGTCTTTTTCGATAAGCCACCTGGTGGCATATCCTATCCTGGTGTCGTTTACGTAGTCTATAAAAGTTTTCCCGGTTCGTTTTTTTATAAACCGGTTAAAGGAAACCGGGCTCATATTAACGAGTTCGGAAACTTCGTTAAGGCTTATTTTCTGTGTATAGTGCTTTTGTACATATTCATATACCCTTTTTATCTTATCGCTGTTTTCAAAATTTTGAAAATTACTGGTGCTGGAGGAAAGCAGGCGTTGCCTTCGCGAAGTGGCCAGGTCGTGCAGTATGGATATTAATTCCAGGAAATAATCGATACTGTCTATTTTGGAAAGTTTTAATATTTTGGGCATGATCTCTTCCGTGATCTTCCTGGAAAAAAGAATGCCGTGTGCAGACCGGTCAAACATATCCTTGATGGGCTTCATAATACGCTTGTTCAGGAGACTTTCGCTAAACAGGTTGTCGTGAAACTGAATGGTAATCTCGCGGATATCCGTATTGGTACATTTGTGAAGTTCCCATCCGTGGGACAAATTGGAGCCGACCAGAACTAGTTCCAGATCATCGATTTCTTCCATGTGATCGCCTATAACACGGCGTACATTTTTTCCGTTGGCTATGAAATTGAGCTCTAATTCCGGGTGAAAGTGAATGGGGAAATCAAAATCATCTTTGACCCGGTCAAAAACCAGGAAACTGTCCTCCGGCGCCAAAGGAGTAATTTCTCTATGGATATTTTTATAGCTGTGCTGCATATCTGCAAGAAAATATCATATAAACAAATGACAAAATTATATTACCGTAATTTACTTTCTCACTTTATTTTTGGAATTCTGTGTTTTTTCGAAAATATGTCACATATTCAAGGTGGGAAAAAGTGTTGGAAATAAAATATCCGCAATTATTTTGGTAAATATAAAAAATATGGGCAAAGGGTTGATAAGACTATATTCATTTGGTTATCCGGTGGGAGCTTTTCTGATGCTGATATTTTTAGCATCCTGTAAAAATAGTATTACCGAAAGGACGACTCTTGCACGTTTTTCGTCCGACAATGCTGTTTTGTT
Organism: Sinomicrobium endophyticum; assembly: GCF_052983315.1. Classification (NCBI taxonomy): domain Bacteria; kingdom Pseudomonadati; phylum Bacteroidota; class Flavobacteriia; order Flavobacteriales; family Flavobacteriaceae; genus Sinomicrobium; species Sinomicrobium endophyticum. The sequence goes on along the minus strand of NZ_JBRKIS010000039.1, from coordinate 278,047 downwards.
GTTAAACAGACTGGAGCAAATGCGCAAAAAAGGTGTCGCATTCGGGCAGCAGGATGCGCCTGCTTACGGGGTTGGCTGGAAAAGCGATAGCATTACTCCCGGTTTTATATCGGATGTGCACAAAATTACCGGCGATCAACCCCTGGTATACGGGTTCGATATAGGGCATATCGAGTTAAATGCTTCGAAAAACCTGGATAGTGTGCCTTTTCATACGATGCGATTGATGATGCGGCGGGCTCATGAAAAAGGAGGGATTATTACCGTAAGCTGGCATGCGGACCATCCCGGTACCGGGAAGGATAGCTGGGACACTACACGCGTAGTTCACCATATTCTTAAGGGAGGGGATTTGCACGGGCAGTATAAAGAGTGGTTAAAGCGATCCGCCCGTTTTCTGCAATCGGTTCGCGATAAGCAAGGTCGTCCCGTTCCTGTAATCTTCAGGCCTTATCACGAAATGAACGGCAACTGGTTCTGGTGGGGAGGGGCAAGCTGCTCCGCAGACGAATACAAACAGCTTTACCGGGAGTTGGTCTATACGTACAGGCACGAATTCGATTTAAAAAATATTCTCTTTGCCTATTCGCCCAATACGGTTACGGACCGGGCGGAGTTTTTAAAATACTACCCGGGAGATTGTTATGTGGATATTTTGGGCGTAGACATATATAATCACGAAGGCGATACTGTTTTTTCGCAACAATTGAAAAGCAATATCGATATCCTGAGGAAGACAGGGGATAGCTTACACAAGCCCTACGCCCTTACCGAGACCGGAAATATCCGCTTCGGGCAACACAGGGAGTGGTGGACCAGGGTGCTGTATCCTGCTATCCGAAAGTCCGGCCTTTCCTGGGCCCTGGTGTGGAGAAACTATAACGGGGAACATTTTTTTTCTTCGTATCCGGGTGAAATTACTTCCGGCGATTTTAAAGATTTTTACCGTAAAAGGGATGTCCTCTTTTTGTCGGATTTCCAGTAATATTAATTAAGCAGACACCAATTTTATGCTACAAGGCTTAGATATTCTCATCATCGTACTCTATCTTATAGGTACCATTGTCATAGGGCTCCTGCTCCGGAAAAGAGCACAACAGAGTAAAGATGATTATCTCCTGGGAGGTAAATCCCTGCCTTGGTATATGCTCGGGCTTTCCAATGCTTCCGGGATGTTCGATATTTCGGGTACGATGTGGCTGGTTACGCTAACCGTGGTGTACGGTTTTAAGAGTATCTGGATTCCGTGGCTATGGCCGGTGTTTAACCAGGTATTTTTAATGGTGTATTTGTCATTGTGGCTGCGCCGGTCGAATGTAACGACGGGGGCCGAATGGATACTCTTCCGGTTCGGGAAGGGAAAAGGCGGTAAAAAATCGCATATCATTATCGTGGTCTTTGCTATTTTGAGCTGCCTGGGCTTTTTGGCTTACGGCTTTATCGGGCTGGGGAAATTCGTGGCTATTTTTATTCCGTGGGAATGGGTGGGGCCTTACCTGCCTTTTGACCTTCCACAAGCGTATATTCCTCACTTTTACGGCATTGTTTTTACCTTTTTTGCTGTGTTTTATACTATAATGGGAGGGATGTCCGGGGTTGTGTGGACCGATGTGCTGCAATATATTATTATGACCATCTCTTCGGTAAGCATCGCGGTTATAGCATGGATGGCGCTGAAAGACCATGCCCTCGACGTACCCGATGGCTGGATGAACCCGTTTTTCGGATGGGAACTTCACCTGGACTGGGAACATATCATACCCGAACTCAACGATAAGATTGCCTCGGATGGGTATTCCCTGTTCGGCATCTTTTTTATGCTGATGCTTTTTAAAGGTATTTTGTCCAGTATCGCCGGCCCGGCTCCCAATTACGACATGCAAAAGATACTTTCGGCCAAATCTCCCCTGGAAGCCAGTAAACTGAGTGCTTTTGCCAATGTGGCTTTAATGCCTACGCGCTATCTTATGATCGGTGGGTTTACCGTTCTGGCTATCCTGTTTTATGACAAACTCCACCTCGAAACCGCGGGGGTGGTTGACTTCGAAAAAATACTCCCTGCCGCTATTCAGCAATTTGTACCGGTAGGCTTGCTCGGACTTTTGCTGGCGGGCTTGCTGGCGGCATTCATGTCTACATTTGCAGGAACGCTCAATGCTGCCCAGGCTTATCTGGTTAACGATATCTATCTGAAATATTACAATCCGTACGCGTCCGCCAATACCATTAAGAAGATCAACTACACAACGGGGATTATCGTGGTTATGATCAGTATCGTACTGGGATTTTTTGTCAAGGATGTCAATTCGGTTTTGCAGTGGATCGTCTCGGCCCTTTACGGTAGCTATGTAATGTCTAACCTGCTGAAATGGCACTGGTGGCGTTTTAACGGGCAGGGGTATTTTTTCGGAATGCTCTTCGGAATTATTCCCGCCCTTGTTTTCCCCCTGTTTACCGATACGCTCGATCTCTATTACTTCCCGGTTATTCTGGTCATTTCCATTATTGGATGCGTTATAGGAACATATATAGCCCCTGCAACGGATGAAGAAACGTTGATCAATTTTTACAAAAAGACCCGCCCGTGGGGATTCTGGGGCCCGGTCTATGCCAGGATAAAGGAAAACGACCCGGCTTTTCGGCGCAATAAAAACTTCGGAAGAGATATGTTTAATGTGGTGGTGGGGACCATCGGGCAGACATTGCTGGTTGTTCTGCCGCTATATCTCATTTTGCATGAAAACCTGAACTTTTTTTTGTGCCTGGGCATACTGGCCATATGCGTATCCATATTAAAGTATACCTGGTGGAACAACATAAAGAAAGTAACCGATTAATTAAAAACGAATTTATTTAACTTAAGTTATGGCGAAAAGTATTCCTAATATCGATGCGATTAGGGCATCACATCAATCTCTTATAGAACAACCGAATATTCCCGAAGATAATTTAAACGGTATTTACGTACGATATAAAAACCCGGTCCTTACGGCAGACCATGCCCCCATACCGTGGCGTTACGACCTGGACCCGGAAACCAATCCTTTCGGGCAACAGCGTATAGGTATAAACGCCACCTTTAACCCGGGAGCGATAAAGTGGAAAGGAAAATACATACTGGCCGTACGGGTAGAAGGGTATGACAGGAAATCTTTTATAGCTATTGCGGAAAGTCCGAACGGTACGGATAACTTCCGGTTCTGGGATGAACCCGTGCTAATCCCGCAAACGGAAGAATCGGATACCAATGTGTATGATGTACGGCTGACGTTGCATGAAGACGGTTGGATATACGGTATTTTCTGTACGGAACGAAAAGATCCGGATGCCCCAGACGGAGACACCAGTTCGGCTGTGGCCAATGCGGGGATTATCCGTTCCAAAGACCTGGTAAACTGGGAAAGGCTGCCCGACCTGGTCTCGGATAGCGGGCAGCAGCGCAATGTGGTTTTGCATTCCGAGTTTGTAAACGGAAAATATGCCGTATATACCCGTCCGCAGGATGGTTTTATCAATGTAGGCAGCGGCGGTGGAATCGGGCTGGGTTATATCGATACCATGACAAACCCGGTGGTAATGGACGAACAGATCATAAACAATAAAGTGTACCATACGGTTTACGAACTGAAAAACGGTTTGGGGCCGGCCCCCATAAAAACTGCGGAAGGATGGTTGCACCTGGCACACGGCGTGCGTAATACGGCAGCCGGGCTGCGCTATACACTCTATATGTTCATGACAGACCTGGACGATATTGGCAGGGTCATTTACCAGCCCGCAGGATATTTTATGGCGCCCAACTATACGGAAACACTGGGCGACGTATCCAATGTTTTGTTTTCCAATGGCTGGATATGTGACGATGATGGTACGGTATATATCTATTACGCTTCTTCCGATACGCGATCGCATGTGGCCGTATCGTCCGTGGACCGTTTGCTCGATTATGTCAAAAATACCCCGGCAGATACGTTTGTTTCCGGAGGGTCGGTACGGAATATTATAGCGCTGGTACGTAAAAACAAAGCTTTAAAAGAACAATGGGAGGTAAAGAAGAGCTAAAAAAAGCCTGTGAGAAGGAATTGGACGCTGTTTTGCAGTACTGGAGAGCCCTTGTCGATACGGAAAACGGCGGGTTTGTCGGCCGGGTGGACCACAGCGAAAAAGTTTGTCCCGATGCGGATAAAGGAGTAGTCCTGCATGCCCGTATTCTGTGGACTTTCTCTGCGGCAGGGCTGCACTACGGTGATGAAAGATGTTTGCCCTTTGCCGGAATGGCGTTCGACCAGATTAAAAGGCATTTCCTGGATGCGGAATACGGGGGTGTGTTCTGGAGTATTACGGCAGCCGGACGGCCCAAAAACACCAAAAAGCAGGTATACGCCCTGGCATTTACCATCTACGGCCTGGCAGCGTATTACGAACTAACAGGCTGCCGGGAAGGATTGGAAATGGCCATAGACCTCTTTCGCGACATAGAAAAGCACAGTTACGACCCTGCCAGAAAAGGATATTACGAGGCTTTTACGCGGGATTGGGGCCATAGCGAAGACCTGCGTTTGAGTACAAAGGATGCCAACGAGAAGAAAACGATGAACACCCATCTTCATGTTATCGAAGCCTATGCGGGCCTCTTTACTGTTTGGCCCGATGCTACCCTGAAAAAGCGCATAGAGGAGCTGCTGTATGTTTTTGACGCATATATGATAGATAAAGAGACCTGGCACCTGAAATTGTTTTTCGATGAGAACTGGAACGAAAAGCCGGATGTGATCTCTTACGGGCATGATATAGAAGCTGCATGGCTCTTGCTCTGGTGTGCCGAAACTATCGGGCACGAGACATATACCCGGAAGTTCAGGGAATATTCGGTACGGATTGCCGAAGCTACCGCAGAAGGAATAGACACCGACGGCGGATTGTGGTATGAGTATGATCCTGCAACGGGAACCCTCGTAAAGGAAAAGCATTGGTGGCCGCAGGCAGAGCTGCTGGTTGGCATGGTCAATGCCTGGCAGGTATCGGGAGAAGAGAGGTTCCTGGATATGGTACGAAAAAACTGGGGATACATCCGAGAGTATATCCGTGACCATGAACACGGCGAATGGTATTGGGGCGAATATGCGGATCATTCGAAGATGAAGGAAGACAAGGCCGGATTCTGGAAGTGCCCTTACCACAATTCACGGGCCTGTATGGAATTGATAAAACGATTACAGCGCTGAAAAACTGCGGACTTTTGTCAAAACCACAAAGAAATCAAAGAGTTAAACAGGTAGTAACCGAATGTCCAGGGCAAACGCACCATATACAGGGAGGCAGATGACGAGTAATGGAAGACCGGGAGATAAAGTTGCAGGTTCCGGGTTCCAGGTTTGGTCCCTGGCTTTGCCGAAGGGCTCAGAGACCGGGAGAATTGGTGATTTATAGTGTTTTACTGCGACTGATGACGGGAGCTACGTTTGGGAGTTCCGGAGTTTTACAGGAAAGGTTTCCGTTTCAACTCCCTGACTAACCAACTCCGAACTCATCAACAACCGGAAAACTGGCAAACTGGTAACCGGCAACAAACCTTAAGCTTTTAACCTTAAATGGAATTACGCAATTATGATGCGTTTGCCCTGACCAGATGCCCATTTCTTAACCAACTTTGTGCATCCTTTGCAGTTAAAGTCTTTTAAGCCGCCTCTTTTGGTGCCGTATAAACCGGATACCGTCCTGCAGCTCCGGTTTCACCGGCTGACGTAAAAAACCGGAAAGCTTTCATACCTGTACGGTACTGCCGCCTCCCGGGTTTGTCTGTGCCCGGTATTTATACTTCAAGCATTTCAGGTTAATACCCCGGGTTTTGCTCCAGGTTGGGGTTTACATCTATTTGTTCCAATGGTATCGGCATCAGGTCTTTCCCGTTTGGAATGGTGATCCCGAATTTTTCCCGGACGTACCTCATGTGTTCACCGGATCTGCGAAGGACAAACCACAGGGAGAATTCGCCTGCCAGTTCGTGGCGGTATTCATCGAGGATATTGTCTATCATTTGCCCGGTGGGTTCCGAAGTGAGGTTGGCACGGTTTCGTACCATCATCAGGTATTCCATCGCGGTGCCGTCATCTCCGACCCGGTGGTAGCATTCGGCAAGGCTGAGCAGGACCTGTCCGTAGCGGAGGAAAATGAGGTTCTGACCGCCGAAGATATTGGGTCCGGACCATCCGTCTACTTTAGGGTTTCGCCATAATTTTACCGCGTAGTACCCCTCTCTTCCGGCAAGGCCGTCGGTACCTTTCCAGGGGTTGTCTTCGGTTCCCAGGGTGTTGATACCTCCGAAGTTTTCCTGTATATTAGGGTATTCGGAGATATGGATTTCAGGATCGGGATGTTCGTCGCCGGGGCCTATTACCGTAGCATATTTTCTTTCATCCCCTTCCTCGAACGACTTGTAAAGGGCTTCTGTAGGAACAGCATATCCGCCGCCGTTTCCTACCTCGTTGGGCATGGTAAAAGACTGTATAAAGGTTACGTTGTCATTTCTTCCCCATCCCAGGTCGCCGGATTCGTCATAGAGCTGGATCTCAAAAACAGATTCTTTACCGTTTTGATTGCTGTTGGCGTGAACCTGGAGAAAATCGTCTTCCAGTGAATAGTGTCCTTCGAGCATTTTGTATGCTTCTATGGCCTTGTCGTATTCGCCGAGCCACATATGGGCATTACCCATATAGGCATACGCCGCTCCCCTGGTGATTCTACCGGTGTCGCTGGCCCCGTATTGCCATTCCAGGTCCGGTATGGCGGTTTCCATGTCTTTTACGATTTGCCGGAAAACCTCTTCCTGGGTGTTTCTGGGAGCTTTGGGGTCTTCTATAAGTTCGGCGGTCTGTAGTACCACGGGAACACCGCCGAAGTCGGAAGCGAGAAGCGTGTAGAGTACGCCTCTCAGCGCAGTGGCTTCGGCTATAAGCCTGCGGCCGTACCCTTCTTCTATTTTCCCGTTTTCGATCATCAGTTCAATATTGTAAATGGCATTGTTTGCCCGTCCGATCCCCATATAATTCTGGGTCCACATGGCGTTAAATGCCGGGAAGGTTACCGGGATCTGAAAGGTCTGGAAAAACGTATCCGACCCGATGTTCAGAAAGTCCTGGGTCAGAAAGTTGGCGGGATAGAAAATGGCTTTGGTAAGATATTCCACAGGGCCGCCCTGGAAAGTGTCATAAACACCCGTTACAACCGCAGCGGCAGTTTCCGGGTCGTCAAATACGATTTCACTGTTGATGCCATCGTACTTGTCATCCGTAAGATAGTCCTTGGAACAGCCACTTGCCGCCAATAATACGGTGGCTGCCGTTATTTTCAGTATATTGAGATTTCGTCGTTTCATCTGCTTAGAATTTTAGATTTACACCCATTGTAAATGTTTTTGCCGAAGGGTAAGCCCCGAAATCGACTCCCCTGGACTGTATGCCGCCATTGCCGTCTATATCGGTAACTTCCCCTATTTCTGGGTCCAGACCGCTATATCCGGTGATGGTAAACAGGTTTTGTGCGCTGACATATATTTTGGCCGTAGCGAGGCCGAGGAACTTTATTTTTTCCATAGGCAGGTTATAAGCGAGCTGGATGTTCCGTAGCCGGAGGAAAGATCCGTCTTCCACGAAATGATCGGAGACGCGGTTGTTTTTGTTGACATCCTCTACAACGGCTCTTGCATATTTTTCCGATGGGTTTTCCGGGGTCCAGCGGTTGTCGTAATATTTCCTGCTGATGTTGGAATAGGAATTGTCCAGTCCGTACCCTCCGGCGGTTTCCATCTCCACCCTTGCAAAGTTCAGGATATCGTTCCCGTAACTGCCGTAAAAGGAGAGACCGAGTTCAAAATTTTTATACGAGCCGTTGAAGTTAAGCCCGCCGTAAAAATCGGGGAAAGGTGAACCGATAACTTCCCTGTCGGCCGCAGTGATCTTTCCGTCCCCGTTGAGGTCCCTGAATCTGCGATCGCCCGGAGCTACGGGGGTACTTCCTGTAGATTCCTGGTAAACGCCCTCCGGGGCCTGCTGGTTAAGCGCATTGATCTCTTCCTGGGTCTGGAAAATACCATCGGCGCGATAACCGTAGAAAGTACCCACGTTACCCCCTACATACGAACGGGTGAACCCACTCCAGTTATCCACAAAGTCGGGTACGAAATTGGTTTCGAACCTTATGAAATCCTGGTCGTCGGTCAACTCGGTGATCTCGTTGTGTATGGTGGTGAAGTTAACGGATACATCCCATTGGAAATCTCCGCTGTTCTTGCGGTAGCCCACTAATAATTCGAGTCCGCGGTTTACTACATTTCCCGCATTTACCGCCCTGCTGGTAAACCCGTTCTGGGAAGGTATGGTTTCGTTCAGTAAGAAGTCGTTGGCCGATTTGTCAAAGTAATCTGCGGTAAAGTAAAGACGTCGGTCCAGAAGTTCTATATCCAGGCCTATGTTGGTTTGTACCTGCGATTCCCAAACCAGGCCGGGATTGGCAAGGGTTTGCGGCGCCAGTCCGGCCACAGGTTGTCCTCCGAACACATAACCCGAATCATCTGTGGAGGTACCCCCGGTATAAAAAGAGAGGAACTGGAAAGGGGCAATACCCTGGCTGTTCCCGGTTTTTCCCCAGCTTCCGCGGAGTTTCAGCAGGTCAAAACCGGAATTTTGCATGAATTCTTCCCGGTCGATGTTCCAGCCCGCAGCTATTGACGGAAAAGTACCGTAAAGATTGTCCTGGGCAAACTTATCTCCCACACCGTCTCTACGTACGGTCCCGGTAATGCTGTACCGCCCTTTATACGAATAGTTGATACGGCCAAAGGTACTGGCAAAGGTAGAGGTACCCCAGGTTCCGGACCGGTTGGTGACTTCGTCTGCGGCCGCCAGGTCGCGAATGGAATTGTTGAGGAACCCGCGGGCGCTTACGTAAACATTTTTGAATTTGTTTTTTTGTGCGGATACGCCCAGCAGGACTTCTACATGGTGGTCCTCGTTAAAATTCTTCTTGTATTCGAGTAGTCCTTCCGCAATATATTCGTTAAAAGTATTCTGGGTAATATCGTATACCGCGGCAGGATTGTTGTCGTTGTTATTGCTTCCCCGGTTATACTTCGGAAGGAATGACCAACCCGCGTAGTTTTGTGTCCGGAAACCGAATTTCCCCGTGGCCTTAAAGCCGTCGAGGAAAGCGTAATCTATGGCGAAATTCCCCAGCAGGTTGTTAAGGCCGTTGTCGTTGTCGTTCTGTTTTGCGGAGGCCAGCACGTTATTGCTGGTTGACAACAGGGCAGAGTCGGTAAATGCCCCGTAATTTCCGTTCTTGTCATAGGGTAGGCTGGTCCCTGTGCGGTCAGAGAGGTAGGGAGCATTGGTGTAGAGTTTTGTAAAACCGTAATACCCTTGTGTCAGGTTCTGAAATGTTTCGGAATAGGCGTATTTGAGATCTCCACGGACCGTGAGGTTATCGGTGATGTCAAAATCTGCATTGAGACCTACGTTGTATCTTTTGTTGGATGAGGTGATAATGACCCCTTTTTCGTCTATCATCCCGATGCTCAGGGCGGCGCGGGCTTTCTCACCACCTCCTCGTATACTCACATTATGCCCCTGGCGGAAGCCGGTACGGAAAGCATAGTCCTGCCAGTTTACATTAGTGAGGTCCTGTGGGTTTCTCCATTCGTCCAGTACCTGTTTGTTCTGGGATTCTCCCGTTCGGAGTGCAAAACCGGCAAAGGTTTGCGCATCGAGCATTTCAATCTCCTTGGGTTTGGCCTGCGTTCCTACCCAGGAATCTATGGAGACGCTCAGTTTGTCCCTGTCCCCGTGCCTGGTTTGTATGATAACTACACCCGCATTGGCACGAACCCCGTAAATGGCGGCAGCCGAAGCATCTTTTAAAACCGAGATGGATTCTATGTCGTTGACATTGATAAAGGAAATATCCTGTGTGGGAAAACCGTCCACTACATACAGGGGCTGGTTATTTCCGAAAGATCCTATTCCCCGGATATTAACGGAAATAGAAGACCCCGGACTACCGGAGTTCTGCGTGATCTGTACCCCCGCGGTTTTGCCCTGCAGGGCCTGGTCTACGGAAGTAGCCGGGAATTTTTCGATATCCTTGCTCGAAACCGTTCCGACAGCCCCGGTGAGATCCCTCTTGGTGGAGCTTCCGTAGGCAATAACCACTACTTCGTCCAGGTTGCTTACAGCATCCTGCAGGGTCACGTTGACCGTGGTTTGAGACCCGACGGCTACCATTTGCGTTTCCATACCGATGTAGCTGAATACCAGGCGATCTTCAGGTGAAATGTCGTCAATACTGTAGTTACCGTCAAAATCGGTGACCACGCCCTTGGTGGTGCCTTCCTGTATTACATTAACCCCTGGTAATGGTGTGCCGTTTGTGTCGGTTACCGTACCCGTAATATTCCTGCTCTGTGCGTGTGCCAGATGTATGGCCAGCAGAAATACGAAACAAAAAGCAAAATTTATTTTTGTCATATTTATTGTGTGTTGGTTAAACGATTTAAGAAATACAATCCCTGTCCTGAATGCATGAAGCACTTGGGATGAATTAAAATGCAGGTTTGTGTTATGGGTTTTGTCTACAACAAATCTGGATGATCCAAAAGTAAATAATACCCGGAAGGGGTTTTAATACTATTTTGTCAAAATATTATATGATTTTTTTTATTAATGATAATATAGAGGGTTTAAAGTTCGGAGATGCTCGATTTTGGCCTTTGTAGAATGTTATCAGGGGTATTGTTGTCTTTTTTTACTTCATATAGGATATTGTCTTTTCTGTAGCATTTATTTAAACCCTGTCAAATAACTGTTATTCCCAACGCCTGGCCATATCCCGATAATCCCGGTCCCAATTATCGGGATATGGAAGTGGCCCTGCATGGAAATGAATTCGTGTTGGCCCGTTTACATACTTGCCGGGCTGGTGAATTATTTTTCGTTACGGCTTATGCTTTTTGGGGAGTCGTACATACTTTTTACGCGTTCTACTGTATTGGCGGTGTGTAACCAATCCGACCATATCATAAACCAGGACCATCCGGGTTGTTTTTCCAGGATTTCCGGTTTGGGCAGTTCTCCCACTTCTCCCAGGGCTATGGGCTTTCCGGCGGCGAGCCCGAGCAGGTTTTCATAATCCTTCTGTTCGTAATCGTAATGGTATACATCGGTAGCCAGAATGTCCACATAGTCGGCACCAGGGTAGAATTTTTTGTAATCATAGGCCTCGTCGTAAGGGATATCCCTCGGCCCGTTGGCATTCCATACCCAGATCAGGTTATTGAGTTTATGGTGGTCCGTAAGACGTTTGTAAAGCATTTTCCAAAGTTTGATATAACCGTCCTTGCCCGGTTTGTTGCCCCACCAGAACCAGACACCGTTCATTTCGTGGTAAGGGCGCCATAACACCGGTATATGGTGTTGTTGTAGTTTTTTCAGGGTTTTCGCAATAGTATCTGCCTGGGCAAGCCATCGTTTATGTATGCCGGATCCGGGTGTTAACAGTTGTTTCCAGTCGTTTTCGGATATGGGTTTCTGCACACTCTCCTGCCAGTTGTAGGGGGCATCGTCCGTCGGACGGCCTACGTGCCACATGATGGTAATAATTGCTCCTTTTTCGTGCATTTTAAAAGCTTCGTCTACAATACGGTCTCCCGGGTTTTCCTCCTGGTTCCAGTAGAGGTCGGTGCCCCATACGGCAGGGTATTTCCCGGTGATTTTCTGTGCGTCATTATAAAATCCGGACGGGTTTTCATTGTAACTGTGTTGCCCGGTGAGAATCTGGTCTCCGAGGGTATATATATAGGATAATAACTGCCGGGCTTCTTCCGTGGCGTTTTTATTTACAGGCTGTTGCGCGCAGACGGGTGCGAAAGCCAGGGAGATCCATACAATAACGAAACGGTATCTGGTCATAAAAATTATTTTTTGTTATTCAGTATATGATCGGCGGCAAGTACCAGGAAGAGATAGTCTGTAGTACCTCCTCCCAGTACGTACTCGGTTTGCTGCCAGAGGTAAGGCCATTCCAGGAGTTCGGGGAAATCGGGACGTATAAGGGCGGTACCCGATCCTATACCCCCGGGAATATGGGATGCTTCTCCCCGGTTTATTCCGTATGCCTGGGTTAAGGAACGCGACCCTACACCCGAAGCAAAGGAAGAGGTATTAGCTCCGGGATGAGCTCCCAGAACAAAATTCAGGGCGTCGAGCATATAGGTTTCCGGAAATATATCCGGAAAACCGGTATGAAAGAAATATTGTTTCATACCGAAATTCTGTATGCCCCATCCGGCACCCCATATATCGGGTTCGTAGGGCATACCATAGGGAGTTTTTCGGCTCATTTGCTCTACTTCGTGGTAATATTGTTCTACCGCCTTTGTAACAGCCTTTACGAATTTCCTGTCTTTTATCCGGTGGAGTACCATACCTGTGAGCCACCCGGTGCCGGCGATGTTTTCCGTGATTACCTTCTGGTTATTTGTCAGAAAACGGGCGTATTTTTCTTTGTCTGTAGTCAGGAGTAACTCTACAGCCAGTTCAATTTTTTGTAAGGGATCTTCGGGAGTGGTTATGGTCCATATATTTTCGGCTATTTCCACACATTCTCCGGCAAGTTTATCATTGTAGCCGGACATTGTCCTGGCGGCGGTGGCCAGGGCGGCTGCAGTGTGGAGTTCCCGGGAGGGGTTGTCTTCGGTAAACACCCAGCGATCGTCCGGTGCCCCGGGCTGCCCGATGGGAACAGCGGGGTTTTCCCCGGTATACGGCACATTGTCACTGTGGTTCAACGGATCACCGAGCAGTACGTACTGTCTTTTTTCCGGAACAATAATACCGCGATAGAAACGCCCGAGAGATTTATACCCGCCTACAATGGACAGCAAACCGTGTTCTACCTGCTGCAGGATATCTGCTTTGCCATCGGGCCGAAGCATTTCTACGGTCCGGGTTTCCTGGTCTATGGAAGTATTGTCGTAGTCAATGCCAAAAAGTTCATATATACGCGATAGTCCCTGAACGGTAGCGGCCTGTGATTCCACACGGAGGTCATAATCCCCTGCATCGTGCCAGCCTCCGACGTTTATGCCGGGAACATGCTTGCCGGGTTTAAAGGTGGTCAGTGTTTCAGGGCCCTGAATGTACCCGTCAAAGTGATTGTGATTTACCGGGGCCATCCTGGCATCGTCCAGGTGACATCTTCCGTGCCATACTTTATACCTGTCGTTAATACGCATGTGGCACATCTGTACCGGTAAAAAATATTCCAGGGTGGGTTGCCATACATTTCTGTCGTAAACATCATGGCTTATGCGGAAAGGTTCGGTGGTGTAATTGCCGTACCGTACCATATACATGCCGGGTTCGGTAATATGGGTAAAGTCGAAACGATCGTAATGGAATCTCAGGAAATCTCCCCAGCTTTCGGGAGTTTGTTCGATCATTTTTTTAAGGCTGCCGTCGGGTTCTATCCGGAGCAAGGTCGCTTTCCCGGGAACGCTGTCCCGTTTGTCTTTTTCTATGATGGCTGTTTTGCTTTGCCGGGGATGATATCCCACCTGGGAAACCTGTACTACGGGATCGTAGGTGTAATTTTCTATGGCATTGGGCGTAACCAGCCATTCAATGGCATTTTTGGTGTCCCCTGCGGGTACCGGTGAGCGAACCACAAACCACCCGTTGCTGTGCTCCGCCCTGCCGTCGAGCAATTGAAGCCGGTTATCTTTGAGATTGGTAATAGTCAGCCTTTGTTTAGGAACTTCGGGGCAGACGACCAGGGTTTTGCCTTCGGCCATAGGACGCATCCGGTATTTGCCGCCCTCATCATAATACCCGGGACCGTTGGCCTGGCGATTAAAAATACCGAAGTCGTTATCCATGTAATAGGATTTGCCAAATAGAATACCGGGAAAGAGTTCCAGGTTGATCCCCACTTTTCCTTCCCATTCCTCCGGAAGGGGGGCATCGAGGTCCACGGTGATCAGGAAAGATTTTCCCTGTGGTTTGATTTTAAGGGTGTAGGACATGTTCAGGTCGGGGTACACGATAGGGTTAAAGCCTTTTCTGTCCTTACCGGGGTCCGGATAATGCATGCGGACACTAATGGTGGAATCTTTCCGGTTTACCTGTCTTTCCCCTACTTTCGGAACAGGCTGCCATTGCCCGGGTGTCGGTTCCAGTCGAAGGTCGCCGTTGGTCGCTATACGGATGTCATTTTGAATAATACCCACACCACCCTGGTGGCTTTCCGGGTAAAAATCGTGGGCCAGCATTACATTAGCGCCCCTTCTTTCCAGGTATTCCAGTTGGTTTATGCGAAAAAGTGAGTCTGCTTCCTGGGCACGGACGGGCATAATACACATTGCCAGGGCAACCCATATAAGGATATGAGATTTCATCGGAAATAAAATTTTAGGTAAAACTATAATAAACCGTACAGCTTCAATTAATACTATTTTAACAAAATTAGGTAGTATTTTTTCAGGATGAAACATGTTCGGGAGATCGTTTTTATATTTATCGCATTAATTTTGTGACAATGACGAAGAAAATCATTTTTGTGCTCCTGGGGATGTGCTGTTATATGCTACGGGCACAACAAACGAATAGCGATCTTGCGGATGCTTTCCGCAGGGAAGCAAGGGAAAACCTGGTGGACAAATGGTATCCCCTCGCAGTAGATAATGAAGATGGGGGGTTTTACAGTGAAATAACATATGATTTTAACGTAGGGAGGCGCCATGACAAAATGGTGGTTACCCAGTCCCGCCATATCTGGACCACTGCCAAAGCCTTTCTCTTTTATGGCGATAAGAAATACCTGGAGTATGCCAGGCACGGTTTTGTTTTCCTGAGGGATAAAATGTGGGATAAAGAACACGGAGGTTTTCATAACCTGGTAACCAAAGCAGGTGAACCCATATCACGACCGGGAGAAGCCAAAACCGCTTACGGGAACTCATTTGCCATCTATGCCCTGGCGGCATATTACGAAGCTTCGCAAGATGAGGAAGCCCTGGAACTCGCGAAAAAAACGTTTCTATGGCTGGAAGCGCACAGCCATGACCCGGTGTATAAAGGCTATTTTCAGCATATGGAAGTGGACGGAAAGCCCGTAGAACGGACCGGTGACATACCATCTGCTTCCGATATAGGTTATAAAGACCAGAACAGCTCCATACACCTGCTCGAAGCCTTTACCGAATTGTACTCCGTATGGCCGGATGCGTTGTTACGGCAACGGCTGGAGGAATTATTTTTGCTCATAAGGGATACCATAGTGACAGAAGATGGTTATATGACCTTGTTCTTCGAAAAAGACTGGTCTCCGGTATCTTTCAGAGATAAGGCGGAAGAGGTTATAAATAAGCATTATTACCTGGACCATGTATCTTTCGGTCACGATGTGGAAACAGCTTACCTGATGCTGGAAGCATCGGATGCTTTGGGTAGAAATGACAGGGAGAAGACATTGCAGGTAGGTAAAAAAATGGTAGATCATTCCCTCGATACCGGCTGGGATACCGGAACAGGTGGATTTTATGACGGGGGATATTACTTTGAGGGCAGGGATACGATTACTATTGTAAACAAGGACAAAAACTGGTGGTCACAGGCAGAGGGACTTAATACCCTGTTGATTATGAGTTATGCTTTTCCCGATGACAAACGCTTCTACAGGGATTATTTTCTGAAACTCTGGAAATATGTCCGTTCCGATATTTCCGATCCGGAACACGGAGGTTGGTACGAATGGGGAATGGATACCCGTCCTGAAACAAAAATGGATCCCAAAGGGCATATCTGGAAAGCTACGTATCACAATTTTCGGGCGCTTAGTAATTGCGTACATTTGTTAGAGAAAAATAATCAATAAATAGTCCATGAAAAAAGTTGTTGCGATACTCCTGGCGGTATTCGGTATACTGGCGTGTACGGAGAGGCCGGGCCTGGTATATTACCTGCCAACGGACAGCGGGCATTTCCAGGTGTCCGGAAGGGTTGAAGCCATAGATTCCGGTCTTGTACTTATAAGTGCAGCTTCCAGAATAGCTTTCCGGCCCGAAGGGGAGGCTTTGGAAATCTATTGCAGGAACGACCGGGAAGATCAGCATAGTTACATCAGCCTGGCAGTCAATAAGAAATACAGAAAAAGGTACAGGGTAGACGGAGATACGTTGAATCGTATAAAATTAGCACTGTCCGGGAAGGATACCCTGGTAGAGATATATAAAGCGACCGAAGCCAGTACGGGAAACCTTATTGTTGAAAGTATTGGTGCCGGGTCTATACGGCAAGCTCCGGAAAGGCCGGGGTTGAAGATAGAGTTTATCGGAAATTCCATTACCTCCGGATATGGTAATGATACCATGGCCATTCCCTGTGGTGAAGGGGAGTGGTACGATCAGCACAACGCCTTTTATTCCTATGCCGCGCTGGCTGCCAACGCGTTGGATTGCGATTTTTTGCTGTCGTCCGTTTCCGGTTATGGTATATATCGCAATTGGAATAGTGATGGCCCTACCATACCCCGGGTTTATGATAACCTGTACCTGGATACCGATACCTCCAAACCTTTTTCCGAAATGAAGTTTCAGCCCGACCTCGTAAGTATTTGTTTAGGCACCAATGATCTTTCCGAAGGGGATGGCAAAAAAGAAAGAGCGGCATTCGACCCCGATCGGTTTACGGAAACCTATATCCGTTTTGTAGAGCACATCCGCTCTGTAAAACCCGGTGCGGAGATCGCATTACTGGATAGCCCTATGGTTACCGGTGAAAAATCGGTGATATTACAAGACGGCCTGGACAGGATACGGCAACATTTTAAAGAAAAGGGAGAGGATATACATATATTTTACTTTACCCCCCTGGCGATAGAAGGATGCGACGGACACCCCTCCATAGAAAACGACCGTAATATGGCATTGCAATTATTACCGTTTTACCGCAATATCCTAGGGTCGGATATACAAAAGTCCGTAGAATAAAGGAGTATAGATAAGTCCGGCCCGGATGCAGATGCCTGTAAACCCACCGTGACAAAGCTGTTCATCCCGGCGTGGGAATGGAATGGCTGCGCTTAGACCGGGTTCCGGGTTGTGGAGCAGGGGTTTACCAGATCCCGGCCCGTACTTGCAGCAAGCCATTTATAAGATCCTTAAAAATATACTATCTTTAGGCCCTCGGAAAACTGGCGCCGGACCTGGCTGAATTAAAATGCAGGGACAGGCCTTCCGGAGAACAAAAAAGACCATGGATAGAATACTCATTACCGGGGCAGCCGGGTTCATCGGATCGCATTTGTGTGATTGTTTTGTGAACAAAGGGTTTCATGTCATAGGCATGGATAACCTGATTACAGGCGATATGCGCAACATCGAACACCTCCTTCCCCTGGGGAATTTCGAATTTCACCATCACGACGTTACCAAGTTTGTCCATATTTCGGGTGAGCTCGATTATATTCTGCACTTCGCATCCCCGGCAAGTCCTATAGATTATCTCAAGATACCCATTCAGACCCTGAAAGTGAGTTCTCTGGGGATACACAACCTTCTGGGACTGGCCAAAGACAAAAAGGCAAGGATATTGATAGCTTCTACCTCCGAAGTATACGGAGATCCCCTGGTGCACCCGCAGTCCGAAGAGTACTACGGGAATGTCAATACCATAAGTCCGAGGGGAGTGTATGACGAAGCCAAACGGTTCCAGGAATCCATGACTATGGCCTATCATCGTTTTCACGGTATGGAAACCCGTATTGCACGGATATTCAATACGTACGGTCCGCGGATGCGGCTCAATGACGGCAGGGTGATCCCGGCATTTATAGGACAGGCACTCCGGGGAGAAGACCTCACTGTTTTTGGCGACGGATCGCAGACACGTTCGTTCTGCTATATAGACGATCAGGTGGAAGGGATATACCGCCTGTTGCTGAGTGATTATACAAACCCCGTGAATATCGGGAACCCGGACGAGATAAGTATTAAAGAATTTGCAGAAGAAGTTATTAAACTTACCGGGACCGATCAAAAGATCGTTTACCGGCCTTTGCCCCAGGACGATCCCATGCAACGACAGCCCGATATCACCAGGGCAAGAGAGGTACTGGGCTGGGAACCAAAGGTTAGCAGGTCCGAAGGTATGCGGAAAACCTATGCGTATTTTAAAAATCTTTCCCCCGAAGAACTCGACAAAAAAGAACACAAGGATTTTTCCTCGCATATCAAACGATAAGTACGGTATCGCAACGTATGGCCGGTCCTTGCATCTATGACATGAACGATGTGGTTTGCGGGGATGGTTGTACTGCAGAATACCCTTAAACTTGGGGACGTAATAAACTGACAGAAGGATTTTAGTACGCGACAAAAATTGTTTTAACCGGGTTTCTCGGAAAATCAGGCTCCCTTTCGGGTTGGGGTAACAATCCCGAAGGCTTTCGGGAGAGGAATTATCGAAATTAAATTTTTGTCATGTACTGAACAGAAATAATTTTTTGTTTAAAACACAAAGCAGATGAAATATAAGGCAGGACGATATTCCAGGTACATAAAACCCATAAATTATTTTATGGATTTGTGTATAATTAATATTCTGGCTCTGCTGTTGCCTATCAATTTTATGCAGCCCTACCTTTTCCTGGCTTATTTGTCGCTGGGATGGATTGTTATTTCTCTGAAAACGGAGTTCTATGAGGTACAGCGATATGCCAAGTTTACAAGGGTACTGTCTCTTATATTCCAGCAATTCGTTTTCTTCTTTCTGGTACTGTATGCCTTTATTGGCTTTTTCAAGCAACCGAATATGAGCCGGCTTACCCTGGCGGAGTATTTTGCTTTGACCTTTGTATTTATTTCTACGCTCAAGATATTTACGTATGTATTACTGTTGCGTTACAGGGCGTTTTTTAAAGGAAATATTCGCAGGGTAGTGGTAATAGGCCATAATAAGAAGGCCGAGCAGCTTATAGATGTTTTTAATTCCAGGCTTGAGTTCGGATACGAATTTAAGAAACAGTTTTTCGTACGGAACGAGCACTTCCTGGGGGAGTGTTTTGAGTATGTTGTGGATAACGATATAGATGAGATCTATTGTTCCATTGCCGAAGTAAAGGACCAGGAACTTTCCGAACTGATAGACTTTGCCGATAACAATATGAAGTTGCTGAAGTTTATCCCGGATAATAAGAACATCTTTGCAAAGAAGCTGAAATTCGAATATTACGATTATATTCCTATTCTGTCATTGCGGGATATTCCTCTTGACGATGCTCTGAATGCTTTCGTAAAAAGGCTTTTTGATGTGGTGTTTTCCCTGGTGGTAATCCTTTTGTTGTTGTCATGGCTTACGCCCCTGCTGGCATTGATCATAAAACTGGAATCGAACGGCCCCGTGTTTTTCCGGCAAAGGCGCCACGGGATCAATTCGAGGGAATTTTATTGTTATAAATTCCGTTCCATGGCCATGACAGAAGATGCGGATAATAAACAGGCGACAAAAGGGGATATGCGGATTACCCGTATAGGGCAATTTATCCGGAAGACCAGCATTGACGAGTTGCCCCAGTTCTACAATGTTTTCCTCGGGCAAATGTCGGTTGTGGGGCCCAGGCCGCATATGGTAAAACACACCAACCTGTACGGGCAACAGATAGACAAGTATATGGTGCGGCATTTTGTAAAACCCGGTATAACAGGATTGGCACAAACCCGCGGATACCGGGGAGAAATAGAAACAGAAACCGATATTGTAAACCGGGTGAAATTCGATATATTTTATATTGAAAACTGGTCGCTTGCACTAGATATAAAGATCATTGGGCAGACCGTGCTGAATGCCATCCAGGGTGAAGAAAAAGCTTATTAGTCCCGGCTGTATTATCTTTGTGGAGGTGATAGATGGGAGATGAGGTGACCCGGTACAGCTATGGAGAAATCAAAGAAAATCGGGCTCCCTTTAGGACTGGGATAAAACTGATTTTCCAGGAAACAAGGTTAAAACAATTTTTGTCATGTACTAAACGTTTTGATAGTGTCTTAAGACTGAAGTCAGCGCGTGATGGGGATTAAAAAAAGTATCTGTGCATATTCACAGCAGAAAAAAATAGAAACCTGATAAAAAAGAAAATGATGTTTAGTGATTTAGCATATAAAGTTTTTGAAGAGAGTATAAAAAAGTATCATGAAGCAGATGATGTATACCAGTCCTTTGAAAACCCCTATCCCAAAGATCAGATAGAACATTTGCTATACCGGAAAAACTGGATCGATACGGTACAGTGGCACTATGAGGATATTATCCGTGATCCGGATATCAATCCGGCGGATGCCCTGGACCTGAAGCGGAAAATAGATGCCTCCAACCAGGATCGTACGGATACGGTGGAGTTTATAGACAGCTATTTCCTGGACAAATATAAAGATGTGCAGCCCAAACCGGAAGCTACGATCAATTCCGAAAGCCCTGCCTGGGCTATCGACCGTTTGTCTATTCTGGCCCTGAAAATATACCATATGGAGGAAGAGGCCGGTCGCAAAGGAGCTACGGTAGAGCACAAGGCGAGGTGCAGGGAAAAACTGGCAATACTCCTGGAGCAGAAAAAAGATCTTTCCTTAGCTATAGACCAGCTCCTGGAAGCTATAGAGACCGGGTACAAATACATGAAAGTGTATAAGCAGATGAAGATGTATAACGATGAAGAGCTAAACCCCGTACTATATCAGAATAAAAAATAAGGGTTTCCCTTTTGGCTGGTCTGCAAAATAAAAAATATTGGCGATAGAAAAAGCAAGTACAAATACGCACCCGGTGGTGCCCGGAAGTATTTCCGCTCCTTTGGCTACCGGAACAGAAAGGCGCGAAGGCGCCCGGATACTGGTTATCCGGCTTTCTGCAATGGGCGATGTGGCCATGACGGTACCTGTATTACAGACATTGATAAAACAGCATCCCTGCCTGCGTATAACGGTAGTCTCGAGAGCATTTTTCCGGCCTGTGTTTGAAGGTATTCCCGGGGTTTCCTTTTTCGAAGCGGACATCAGGGGAAAACACAAGGGAATTCCGGGGCTTTACAGGCTCTACCGGGAACTGAAAGCGCCGGGAGTAGATGTTGTGGCCGATCTGCACAATGTATTGCGAAGCAATATCCTGAAGCTGTTTTTCCTGGCAGGCGGATGCCGGGTGGTACAGATAGATAAAGGGCGCAGAGAGAAAAAAGCATTGACCAGGGAGAGAAATAAGGTGTTTGCTCCGCTGAAAACCACGCATCAACGCTATACCGATGTTTTTGAAAAACTAGGGTATGGCATAGATATGTCCCGCCCGGTATTTTCCGGAAAACGGGAACTTACTCCCGCCACAGAACAGCTTTTGACGGCAGGCCGTAAAAGGATCGGGATAGCTCCTTTCGCGGCGTTTAAAGGAAAAATGTATCCGGCCGACCTGATGGAGGAGGTCATTGGTAAGCTGAATGAAAGAGGAGAGTACACCCTATTGCTTTTCGGTGGGGGAAAAGAAGAAAAGCAGGCTTTGGATGCACTGCAGGCCCGGTATGCCCATGTGGTGAATGTCGCCGGAAAACTGTCATTCGGGGAAGAACTCAGCCTTATTTCCAACCTGGATGTTATGGTGGCCATGGACAGTGGCAATGCTCACCTCGCGGCCATGTACGGTATCAGGACGATTACCTTGTGGGGAGTGACACACCCGTATGCCGGGTTTTATCCGTTGGGGCAGGATATGAATAATGCATTACTTCCGGACCGGGAAAAATATCCGCATATACCCACTTCCGTATATGGCAAAAAATTCCCCGAAGGATACGAAGATGTCATGCGCACCATTGCTCCGGATGCGGTTGTGAAAAAAATATTGGAGGGGATATAGAGAGGTACTTCCGGTCTTTGATCGTAAGCGGGGAGTTTGACCCAATCCAAGCCTTAGGTTTATTCCTAAGCATTCATGTTTTCCTATTGGCCTGGGCTTTCTAACCCTCCGTCACACTTTATGGTGCGCCACCTCCCTTTATCAAAAGGGAGGAGCTCTGTGAGACTTTAAAAGTGATATACCTAAAATCAGGTCAAAAAACAAAAAAAATAGTATAATTTCCTTTTGGTCAAATAGTTAAATGGTGTTTTGAAAAATTAACGCATCACCGGTAATTTCGGATCAAGAATAACCGGTTATCCCCTTACCCGAATACCTCAATTTCCGGATTAATGTATTAACCACCCGTCATCCGGTCGCCAGCTATTCTCAAATCTAAGATCTCAAATCTGAATACTACTTAAACATCGTCGTAATCTATAGACAGCGTAGGTGTAATGGGGTGCGACTGGCAGGTAAGCACCAGGCCTTCCGCAATTTCCGCATCGGTAAGGATCTGGTTTTTTACCATTTTAACTTCTCCTTCCGTTACCCGGGCCAGGCAGCTGCTGCATACGCCCCCCTGGCAGGAATAAGGAGCGTCTATCTCGTTTCGGAGTGCGGCGTCCAGTACTTTTTCTGATTGGGGCATGTTGAATTCGAATTCTTCGTCATCAACCACAACCTTTACCCTGGTTTGCCCTTCCAGGCTTTCGTCCAGCTTTTTTTCCTCTTTTGAAGAAGCAAAAAGTTCGAAGTTTATTTTGTTTTCCTCAATACCGTTTTCTTTTAGGGTATCGGAAACCGTGTTTACCATTTCCTCCGGTCCGCAGAGGTAGAAAGCGTCGAAAGTAGTGTCTTTTTGTTTGTTTTTGATTACATAATTCACCGTGGCATGTTCTATACGGCCAAAAAGGGCATTGTCTTCTTCGGCCCTGGAATAGGTGAAATATACACTTAGTCTTTCGGGATATCCGGCAATAAGTCCGGTTATTTCCTTTAAAAACATGGTTTCCGCAGCACTTCGGTTACCGTATACCAAAACAAATTTACTTTGCGGTTCGTTTTCCAGGAGTGTTTTCAGGATACTGATTACCGGGGTAATACCACTTCCGGCAGCAAAAGCGGCCACAGCCCTGGACTTTGAGGCGTCCGGCGTAAAAGTGAAGTGCCCTTCCGGGGGATGTACTTCCAGAATATCTCCTTCGCGTAGCGAACGATTGGCGTACCGGGAGAAAGTACCGTCCGGAATTTCCTTGATCCCTACGGAAAGTGTCCCTTCCCCGGGAGAAGTACAGATGGAATAAGACCTGCGGATTTCCTTTCCGTCGAATTCCTTTTTTATGGTGATATGTTGTCCCGCCTCGTGTACAAAGGTATCGCGCAGGTTTTCGGGAACATCAAAAGTTATCGTTACTGACTGAAGTGTATTTCTCTCTATTTTGCTAACACGTAGAGGGTGAAAATGCAACATAACACAATTTTTCGGCAAATGTACATAAAATAGTTACATGCTTTTTAAGCCCGGAGACTAAACTGTTTTACCACGGGATACGCATGGCGGGAATGCCGGTTTGTTTGCGAAATACGTAGGACTATATACCCCTTTCCGGCATACGAAAATGGCAAAGGAACAAATGTAATACTATAAAAAGGACAGGGGAAATGATGTTGTTTTGATGCAAAAGTATTATTTTGAGGTCCTGTATGTCCCGTTTTCCCTTCCGAAGTGTGGGGGCGCTATTTTTTCGGGGAAGAGGTTTCCGGTAAAATGTTAAATTTGGTGTAACAAAACCTCTGCCGCAGATACCTATGTATTGTTAAACCCGTTTAAAATGATAAAGCATTTTGTTTCCCTGCAATGGAAATCCTTTTTTCGCTCCGCCAGTCTCGGGAAAGATCTGGCCATTCGTATTTTAATGGGTTTTCTAGCGCTGTACTTTATACTTTCCTTTTTGCTGCTCGGTGTGGGTTTGTATCCCTTGCTCTCCGAATTGTACCCGGGAGAAGAACAGCTATCCGTAGCCAACCGGTTGGTGATCTACTGGATCTCCGCGGATTTGCTGGTGCGCTTTTTTATACAAACACTCCCTGTTGTGGACATTAGGCCATTGCTCATTTTACCTGTGCGTAAAGGGAAAGCCATTCACTATCTTTTGCTGAAGAGTCTTTTCTCCCTTTTTAACCTGTTTCCTTTACTGGTGGTTATTCCGTTTGCTGTTTTTTGTACGGTAGAAGGAAACCACAGCATGGGGGGTATGTTTGCCTGGAGTGTTTGTATGCTGAGCCTGGTAATTGGGGTCAATTACCTGAATTTTCTTTTAAAGAAAAAGTTTGCCGGAGAGGTAAAGACTTTGCTCCCCTTTGTTCTTGTAGCCGTGGTTCTGACCGTACTGGAGCGTTTGCAGGTGTTTGAGAGCAGTGTTTTCTTCGGGAAGATGCTCGATTTCCTGGTGGCACATCCTTATACGGTGTGTATTCCCGTCCTGCTTCCGGTATTTTTGTATACCTGGAACTATGCCGCTTTGCGCAAACGGTTCTACCTGGATGCATCTTTGGAGAGCAAAGCAGGACAGGTAAGGACTTCCGATATGGGGTGGGTACGAAAGTTTGGTGATATCGCCCCCTTCCTGCAACTCGACCTGAAACTCATATGGCGAAACAAACGCCCGAAAAGTACCGTATGGTTATCCCTGTTTTTCCTTGCTTACGGACTGATATTTTACACCAACCCCACATACCGTGATATGCCTGCGTGGTACGTATTCGTGGGGATATTTATATCCGGGGCTTTTATGATAAATTTCGGACAGTTTATTCCCTCCTGGGACAGTCCTTATTACGGCATGATGATGTCCCAGAACATTCCGTTGAAAAAATACCTGGCCTCCAAAGCAGGGCTTATGGCTTTCAGTGTGGTGGTATTGTACCTGCTCAGCCTGCCTTATGCCTATTTCGGTTGGGATATCGTAGTGCTGAATACGGCTTGTGCCCTGTATAATATCGGGGTGAATATCCCGGTGTTGCTCTTTGCCGGGGCTTATAATAAAAAGCGTGTGGATCTCGAAAAAAGCCCGTTTCTCAACTACCAGGGTACCGGTGCCGCACAGTTTATAGTTGTACTGCCGCTGTTGATACTCCCGTTGCTGATATGGTACCTGTGCTATAAGTTTATTTCGTTCGATGCGGCCTCTTCCGTTCTTGCCCTGATGGGTATTGCGGGTATTATGGGCCGGGATTATGTGATGACTGCCATTGGGAACCTGTACAAGAAACGGAAATATGTGGCGATAAGCGGTTTTAAAGAAAAAGACAGTTAGGCAGGTAATTAAAAAATACAATATGATAGTAGTAAACGATCTTACAAAAAACTATAACGGAACCACAGTGCTCCGTATCGAAGAACTTACTGTTCCTTCCGGCCAGAGCCTGGGGCTGGTGGGAAATAACGGGGCGGGGAAAACCACTTTTTTCAGTCTTTTGCTCGATCTTATCCGGCCTACTTCCGGGTATATCGTCAATAATGAGGTTATGGTGAACAAGAGTGAAGAGTGGAAACCATATACTTCGGCCTTTATCGACGAGAGTTTTTTGATAGGATATCTCACCCCTGAAGAATATTTTTATTTTACGGGAGAACTTCGGGGATGGAACCGGGCCGATGTGGATGCCTTCCTGGTGAAATACGAGCAGTTTTTTAACGGGGAGATCCTCAAACGGAATAAATACCTGCGAGACCTCTCTAAAGGGAACCAGAAAAAAGTCGGAATTATAGCCGCGCTGATCGGTAACCCCAAAGTGGTGATACTGGACGAACCCTTTGCGAACCTGGATCCCACAACCCAGATACGCCTGAAGGAAATTGTACGCGAACTGGCCGGGAATAACGGAGTTACCGTGTTGATATCCAGTCACGATCTGATGCACGTAACCGATGTCTGTAAACGCATAGTGGTGCTGGATAAAGGAGAGATAACCAGGGACATGCAGACAACACCGGAAACACTGAAGGAACTGGAGACTATTTTTGCCGGATGATCCCGGTAACGTATTGGAAGAGCGCAATAAAAGAGCTCATTTTTTACTCAAATCGAAAAAGAAACGTATTTTTACCCGTATAAACCTTGTGTGGCTGTTCCGATCGGCCGGAGAACGCAAGGTGTCCCGGGAATGGATGTTGTGCGGTTTTGCCGGAACATCGGTGAAATTTCTTCATGGCATCCCCCGATCATAAAAAAGATAAAAAAGTTTTGAGATTTGAGGCCCGTAATTAACATATCCTGCTTAGCCTGTTTCGTGGCAATCGTATCTTTTTTTGCCGTTACCGGCTGTTCCACCGAAAAAGATGCCTTTCTGAACCGCAATTTTCACGCGCTTACTTCCAAATACAATGTTCTGTATAACGGGAAAAATGCCCTGAACGAAGGCAGGGAAGGACTCATAACTTCGTATACTGACAATTTCTGGGATGTGCTGCCCGTAGAACGTATGGAAGTGGTCGAGGAAAAAGCGCTTTCCGGCGGGGCGAACAACCCCAGTTTCGAAAGGGCCGAGGAAAAAGCCGCCAAAGCCATACAAAAACACGGAATGAACATCCGGGGAAGAGAGCGCAACCCGCAAATGGATGAGGCTTATCTGTTGCTCGGTATCGGGAGGTACTACGACCAACGATTCATCCCCGCTATGGAGGCATTTAATTATATTCTGGATAAGTACCCGGACAGCGATAAATACCGGCAGGCTAGAATATGGAGAGAAAAGACCAACATACGCCTGGAAAGTGAAGAACTGGCGCTGGAAAACCTGAAGGATTTTGTGCGTGGTACGGAACTGAAAGAGCAGGAGTATGCCGATGTCAGTGCGGCAATGGCCCAGGCTTATATAAATCTGCAACATAAAGACAGCGCCGTACGTAAACTGAAGATTGCTGCGACCCTTACCAAAAAGAATGAAGAAAAAGGAAGGTATAACTATATCATAGGGCAGCTCTACGATGCCCTGGAAAACAAGGACAGTGCCAACCTGGCTTACGGTAAGGTCATTGCCCTGAAGCGAAAGTCGCCGCGGACGTATATGATAAACGCCGAACTGCAGAAAATGCGCAATACGGAGATTTCCGATAGCACGGAAAGAGAAGAAAGGCTGGAATTCCTGGACAGGATGGAAAACAACCGCGAAAACCGCCCTTTTCTGGATAAGATATATCACTATATCGCAGACTTTCACAAAGAGTCCGACTCTATACGGCTGGCCGAAGAATATCTCAATAAATCCCTGAGAGCCAATGCGGATGACTGGAGACTGAAAGCGATGTGCTACGAAGAACTGGCAGAAATGAATTTTGACCGGAACGAATATAAAAATGCGGGAGCCTATTACGACAGTACGTTGATACAGCTTAAAGACGACCGCCGGAAAATAAGGGCTATACAAAAGAAACGGGACAACCTGGAAGATGTTATCCGCTACGAGGATATTGTTTATGTAAACGACAGTATACTCCACCTGGTTTCTTTGCCCGAAAGCGAACGTGTGGCCTATTTTGAAACATATATCGAAGGAATACGTGCAGAAGATGAGAAACGAAGAGAGGAAGAGGAAAGGGCTGCCGAAAACGGGAGCTTTAATCCTTTTGACGAACAGATAAACACCATAGGACAGGCTACGGAAGGAGGAAAATTTTACTTTTATAACCAGATTGCCCTGGGGCACGGAAAAACTTCGTTCCGGAAGATGTGGGGAGACCGGGAGTTACAGGATAACTGGAGGCTTTCCAATAAAAGTATGATCTCCCGACAGGATAGTGCAGAAGAAACGCAAGCGGAAATAGTGGCGATGACACCGGATGAGCGGTATGATGTCCATTTTTATCTGGACCGCCTGCCGACAGACGAACAGGTACTGGACAGCCTGAAGACGGAAAGGGATTTTGCTAACTACCAGTTGGGGCTTATTTACAAGGAAAAATTCAAAGAATATCCCCTGGCTATCGGAAAACTGGAAACCGTACTGGACAGCGACCCCGAAGAAAAACTGGTATTGCCCTCCAAGTACCATCTTTTTCGGTTATACGAAATAGAAGGGTCTGATAAAATGGCAGGGGCGAAAGAAGATATCATTAAAAACCATCCCGGGTCCAGGTATGCGGAAATACTGGAAAACCCGGAAGCCGTTCTGGCCGGGGAAGCAAATGATCCGGAGACCTATTTTACCTCGCTTTACAAGAAATTCGAAACACAGCAGTACGAAACGGTGTTGCAGGAAACAGAAAAATATATAAAACAACATACCGGAGAAGAGATCATACCGCGAATGGAAATGCTCCGGGCTACCAGCCTGGGCAGGTTGTACGGACTGGATAGTTTCCGGGAAGCGCTTAATGCCATAGCTCTCAATTATCCGAATGACGATGTGGGCAAAGAAGCCCAGAGGAAGCTGGATGAAGCCGCTGCACTTGGCGGAGATGCTTTTATGGCAGGAGAAGAAGAACCGGGACGCTGGAAACTTATTCTTCCGGTTCAAAAGAACAATATCGTGGGAACAAGAGAACTCATGGAGAACATGGAATATTTCTCTCTCAAATACCCTTATTTCAAGAACCTGAAAGTATCCTGGGACGTTTATGATAAGGACACCGCATTCGTGGTTGTGCACGGGCTCAGGAACAGTAAAGATGCGAAGGCATACAGGGAATTGATCAATAATGACAAAGAATGTGTGATCAACACCGAAAATTTCCTTATTTTGAGCCCCGATTACAGGACAGTACAGGTGCATAAAAACGTCGGCGCCTTCAGAAATAAAGGAATACAGCAAGAACCATAAACATAATTTTATAATAATTAAACCTACCCCGAATGTTTTCAGAATCCAAAAAAGGAAAAGTAATTACGGAAACTTTTCCGCAGGCAAACCGTATTGAGAAGAACACCCGGATTACCGGTGATATTGTTTCCGATGCCGACATCCGTATAGACGGAAAGGTAGAGGGCAATGTGAAGTCTTCCGGGCGGATCGTTATTGGAAAAGACGGTTTTATTAACGGTAAGATAGAATGCGTCAATGCCGATATCGAAGGCAAATTTACCGGAGAATTGCTGGTTACAGAACAATTGTCGCTGAAGTCTTCGGCGATTATTCAGGGCGATGTGGTTGCGTCCAGGCTGGCTGTAGATCCGGGAGCGGCATTCAACGCCAGTTGCACTATGAAAGGTGCGGAGATAAAACCGCTTAACAAGCCCGTGGCAGAACCGGAAAAAGCAGGCAAAATTGCTTGATATCCCCGGTGTTTACAGACTTGTGATTACTGTATTGTTCTTTCCGGCCTCGTCGGGCAGTGAGGCGGGAGAGGGCATTCCGAAAGGGAAAGGCAAAGATTCCGGGATATGACTTATATTTGCGGGCCGTATACCAAACTCAATATCCGGATGAAAAGACATGTGGTTGCCTTTTTAAAATTAGTACTGCCTCTTACCGCGGTATTATGCGGGTTGCAGTATGCACTTGTTACATACGGAATTACCGGGTATGATTTTCAACTTTCTACCGTTGCCATTTACGCTTTCCACTTTACGGTAACTTTTCTTATATATCTGTTTTTGCTCTATATCAGCAGAACGTCTGCCGATAAGACAGGGTATGTTTTTATGGGGTGTAGTTTGTTGAGGATGATGGCTTCCGTAGTTTTTTTGTGGCCTCTTATAGGGCAGGAGGGGAGTTTTGTCGGAGATGTCCTGGCATTCTTTGTCCCTTACTTTATTTATTTAACAATAGAGGTCTTTTACGTGGTAAAATTCGTTCAGGAGGACCAGGAATGAAAAATCCGAAAAAATGTTTATTTATAAACAAGGAATTGTTAATTAAATTTCTACCTTTGCGCCAAAATTTCGAGACCAGGTATTTTTACAAATAAAGATATGTCGATAGCACGAAAATCTGTCAAAATTATAGCTTTTTTAACATTGTTGATCTCTTCATCCGTGTTTTCCCAGGAACATCATAACGACCATTCGGATGATTCTGCGGAAGAAGCTTTCGATCCTACCGAAACCATCATGCACCATATCAGCGATTCGCATGATTTTCACATTGCCGGTGATATATCCGTCCCCCTTCCTGTGATTCTATGGACAGAGAATGGCCTGGTGACTTTTATGTCCGGGGAATTTCATCATGACGAAGCCGGAGAAGTGGTTGTGGAAAAAAAAGGAATGAAATTCGTACGGTATCACGATGAGATCTATTATGCCGGCGAAAACGGGACGCTTTCCTTTGACGAAGAGCATCATCCGACCAATAGCAGGCCGCTTAATTTTTCTATAACTAAAAACGTATTTACGCTGTTTCTTTCCGCTGCCCTGATGCTGCTTATTTTTATACCTGTGGCTCAGTCTTATCGGAAAAACCAGGGAGCACCCAAAGGACTGGCCGGATTTATGGAGCCCCTGATCCTTTTTGTACGAAATGAAATAGCTATACCCAATATCGGAAAGAAAAAGTACGAAAAGTATATGCCTTATCTGCTTACCGTATTTTTCCTGATATGGCTGGGTAACCTGTTCGGACTTATTCCGTTTTTCCCCTTTTCCGGGACCCTTACCAATGATATTGTGTTTACCGGGGTACTGGCGGTATTTACCTTTCTGATTACCACATTCAGCGCGAATAAGAATTACTGGGGACACATATTTGCTACTCCCGGCGTACCAAAACCTTTGCTCATTATTATGATACCCGTGGAAGTATTGGGGATGTTTACAAAGCCGTTTGCTCTTATGGTGCGTCTTTTTGCGAATATTACCGCAGGGCATATTGTGATTCTGAGCCTTTTTTCACTGATATTTATTTTTAAAACCGCTGCGGTAGCACCCGTGTCCATTGCATTTGCCTTGTTCATGTTTGTGCTGGAATTGCTGGTAGCGGCGTTACAGGCCTATGTGTTTACCCTGCTTTCTGCACTGTTTATCGGTCAGGCTGTGGAAGACCATCATTAGGAAGAATTTTGTTTGGAGTTTAATTAAGTAACTATATAAATTTTCAATTATGATTTTAGCTGGAATAGGAGCCGGATTGGCTGCGATTGCTGCAGGGATTGGTATCGGTAAGATCGGTGGTTCTGCCATGGATGCTATTGCACGTCAACCCGAAGCGGCTTCGAAAATTCAGACTGCCATGATTATTGCTGCAGCCCTTATTGAAGGTGTTGCGCTGTTTGCAGTGGTTGTAGCTCTGATGAAAGGTTAATTAAAGAAAAACACACTCCGTAACGGTTGGTTACGGGGTGGTTTTTGTTTTTTGTACGTAAAGGACTTAAACTATATATAGAAAATGAATATTACGCATCCTGAAAGTTTGATATTTTGGACGGTACTGGTATTTATTATCCTGCTGGTATTATTGCGCAAATACGCGTGGAAACCTATACTGGGAGCAGTAAAAAACAGGGAAACCTCTATCAACGATGCCCTTGCCGCAGCCGAAGAGGCCCGAAAGGAAATGCAGAACCTCAAGGCGGATAATGAGCGTATTCTCAAAGAAGCACGTGCGGAAAGAGATACACTGCTGAAAGAAGCACGGGAGATGAAAGAGAAGATCTTAGCGGATGCCAAAGAAGAAGCCCAGGAGCAGGGGAACAAAATTATTGCCCAGGCAAAATTGGCTATAGAAGGAGAGAAAAAAGCGGCCCTGGCCGAACTGAAAAACCAGGTAGCAAGCCTGTCCGTGGAAATTGCCGAAAAGGTGGTGAAGCAGGAGTTGTCCGATAAAGACAAACAATTAGAGCTGGTGGAAAACATGCTCGGAGAAGTAGGTACTACTTTAAACTAAACGGATCATGGCAGGAACAAGAGCAGCTATACGTTATGCGAAGGCCGTCCTGGCACTGGCCCGCGAAAAGGACGCTATAAAGGCCGTATACGAAGATATGGACCTGGTGAAAAATACGGTTGCCCAAAGCAGGGATCTGCAACTTGTGCTAAAAAGCCCGGTAGTGAAGTCTGAGGTAAAAAAAGCAGCGCTGCAGGAGATATTTGCTTCCGTAAACAAGATTTCTGCGGATCTCATAGGAGTTCTTGCGGAAAATAACCGGATAGCCCTTCTGGCTGAAGTGGCCCGGCAGTATGTGATCCTTTATGATGAAAGCTACGGAAAGCAACTGGCTGTGGTTACCACGGCGGTTCCGTTGACAGACAGGCTGAAAGCCGGAGTATTGCAGAAAGTGAAGGAACTTACCGGAAAGGAAGCAACACTGAAAAATGTAGTGGATGAAAGTATAATAGGTGGTTTTATTCTGCGTATCGGCGATTTGCAGTACAACGCGAGTATAACCAGCAGATTCAACGATCTGAAGAGAAAGTTTTCCTATAATTAATTTGAATATATAGTACAATTAAAAAAATGAGGCTGGATATCCCTGCTTACCGCAGGACCGGTGTCCGGTCACTAAACACCAAGAATAAAGATGGCAGAAGTTAATCCGGCTGAAGTATCAGCAATATTGAAGAAGCAGTTATCCGGGTTTGAAGCGGGAGCTTCCCTGGACGAAGTGGGGACAGTCCTGCAGGTGGGAGACGGTATCGCAAGGGTTTACGGACTTTCCAATGCCCAGTACGGGGAATTAGTGGAGTTTGAGTCCGGCCTGGAAGGTATTGTACTTAACCTGGAAGAGGATAATGTTGGGGTGGTATTGTTAGGACCTTCCAAAGAAATTAAAGAAGGAGCCACGGCAAAACGTACCCAGCGAATCGCTTCCATTAAAGTTGGAGAAGGTATTGTAGGGCGTGTAGTGGATGCCCTGGGTAACCCTATCGACGGAAAAGGAAGCATCGAAGGAGAACTGTATGAAATGCCCCTGGAGCGTAAAGCCCCCGGAGTAATCTTCCGTCAGCCGGTAAACGAACCGCTGCAAACAGGTGTTAAGGCTATAGATGCCATGATCCCCGTAGGTAGAGGACAGCGGGAACTGGTGATCGGTGACCGTCAGACCGGTAAAACCACGGTTTGTATCGATACCATTCTGAACCAGAAAGAATTTTATGATGCGGGTGAACCCGTATACTGTATATATGTAGCTATAGGACAAAAAGCTTCTACAGTGGCAGGTATTGCCAAAACACTCGAAGATAAAGGTGCTCTGGCATATACTACCATCGTGGCGGCAAACGCTTCCGATCCTGCACCTATGCAGGTTTATGCCCCATTTGCAGGAGCTGCGATAGGAGAGTACTTCCGGGATACCGGAAGACCTGCGCTGATCATATACGATGATTTGTCCAAGCAGGCTGTGGCATACCGTGAGGTGTCCCTGTTATTGCGTCGTCCGCCAGGACGTGAAGCATATCCCGGTGACGTGTTTTACCTGCACTCCAGGTTGCTGGAGCGTGCGGCAAAAGTGATTGCCGATGATAATATCGCTAAAGAGATGAACGATCTCCCGGCTGTATTAAAACCTATAGTGAAAGGAGGAGGTTCCCTTACCGCCCTGCCGATTATCGAAACCCAGGCAGGTGATGTTTCCGCGTATATTCCTACCAACGTGATCTCTATTACCGATGGACAGATATTCCTGGAATCCGACCTGTTCAACTCCGGGGTTCGTCCCGCGATCAACGTGGGTATTTCCGTATCGCGTGTCGGAGGTTCGGCACAGATAAAATCCATGAAAAAAGTAGCCGGTACACTGAAACTCGACCAGGCCCAGTTCCGTGAACTGGAAGCTTTTGCCAAGTTCGGTTCCGACCTGGATGCGGCTACACTCAATGTTATTGAGAAAGGTAGACGTAACGTGGAAATACTGAAGCAGGCACAAAATGATCCTTACACTGTGGAAGATCAGGTAGCGATTATTTATGCGGGTTCCAAAAACCTGTTGAGAAACGTACCCGTGAATAAAGTAAAAGAATTCGAAAGAGATTATATAGAATTCCTGAACGCGAAGCACAGGAATATCCTGGACCTGTTAAAGCAGGGCAAGCTTACCGATGAAGTTACGGATACACTGAGTTCCGTGGCTAAGGAGCTTTCGGGGAAGTATAATTAATGTGATAATTAGCCAATGGACTCATTGGCAAATTAGCGAATTAACAATATGGCAAACTTAAAAGAAATACGCGGGAGAATAACATCGGTATCATCTACGATGCAGATTACCAGTGCCATGAAAATGGTATCTGCTGCAAAGTTGAAAAAAGCACAGGATGCTATTACTGCTATGCGGCCTTACGCAGAGAAACTCACCGAGTTGTTGCAGGGGTTCAGTGCTACGCTGGAAGGCGATTCCGGTAGTGCTTATGCCGAAGAACGAGAGGTGAATAAAGTACTTGCTGTGGCCATTACTTCCAACCGTGGGCTTTGTGGCGCTTTTAACACCAATGTTATTAAGGAAGCAAAGCAGGTTATCGGAGCTACTTACCAAGGCAAGCAGGTAGATTTCGTTACCGTTGGTAAAAAAGGAAACGATGTCCTTCGAAAATCCTGTACCGTTGTAGAGAACCACAATGAAGTTTTTGATGACCTGACCTTTGATCGTGTATCGGAGATAGCCGAACGGTTGATGGCTATGTATGCAGACGGGTCTTATGATAAGATCGTACTGTTGTATAACCATTTTAAGAATGCTGCAACCCAGATAGTGAGAAACGAACAGTTTTTGCCTATCGTTCCCGTAGACGGAGATAAAGAACTGGCTTCCGATTATATTTTTGAGCCTTCGAAAGAAGAGATTGTGGAAACACTGATCCCTAAATCTCTGAAAACGCAGTTGTACAAAGCTATTCGCGATTCTTTTGCTTCGGAGCACGGAGCGCGTATGACGGCCATGCACAAAGCGACGGATAATGCCAAGGAACTCAGAGACCAGTTAAAACTAACCTATAACAAAGCCCGACAGGCTGCGATTACCAATGAGATACTGGAAATCGTGGGTGGTGCGGAGGCGCTGAACGGTTAAAACACTGGTATGGCAGGCCGGATGTTATTTCCGGAGCTTGTTAAAAAGATTAATCCCTCTTTTTCAAATATAATAGAACCCGTAAGATTCCGATCCTGCGGGTTTTTTTGTAAGTGTCGTTTTCTTCCCCGTTTCGTGTGAGGCAAAAGGAGATCAAGTCCGGAAGCTGTTAGATTTTGTAGCTATCGGAGCACAGGGTTATCCGGTCATTTCGGAATCGATGAATTTAAATCATAGGGTATAAGACCCAAAAAAAGGATCGGATAAAAATGGCATCAAATTTGAAAAGGGTATATTTACATACAGGTCTCATCTGGACTTTTCAGATGGAAGCGAAGTATGGGCTAAAAGATCATTTTGCAGTCTCCCGGTTAGCGGGATGCCTCGAATAGTTGACTAAACGGATATATTTATGAGAGCAGTTATACAGATTCTTACCGGAATTTTTGTGATTTCCGCTTTTGCGCAGTGTGCAAACTCCCGGAAAGTGTTATCCGCACAGCCGGAGGCGCTGCAATTGGGAGATGTTGTATCTGAGAACTGGCGTACCGAAGGAAAGCCCTTATCCGGGACCAATATTTTTATTCCTGTTATTTCGGGCAGCGATATATTTCTGGACAGTGTGTATTACCGGGGTATGGCGGCAAAACTCGAAAAAGTACAGCGCGGCAATTACCTGGTTTATATAGGCCGATTTACAAACCGGCAAAAGCCGGATATTATTATGCACGCCGATCCCGTAAAAGAGGTAGGCAACCGACCCCCGGAATTTCCCCAATCCATACCGTTTGAACTGGCAGAAGGAGAGGCCGTAGTAAGTTACTCCGAAAAAGGGAGAACCGGGTATTTCCGCATATCCGGGGTAAAAGAAGAAAAACCTGTGGTGAATCCTCCGGAGGAATAAGCGGGTTTCTTGAAACAGCAAATCCGGTGATTTTGGATTACGCAGATCGGTGGTTAGGGTTTTTCAGTACTTTTCCATACTTTTATCCCCCAGAAATCCGGTGAACTGTTGGGTGCACTTCAAAAACTTTTCAAGCATACATTTATTTACGGACTGGCAACGGTTTTGCCCAGGATGCTCAATTTTATCCTGGTGCCGCTCTACACCGATATTTTACCCAAGGAAGAGTACGGCGAACTTAACATCGTTTATTCCTGGATAGCCCTGTTTAATGTGATTCTGGCCTATGGTATGGAAACCGCTTTTTTCCGCTTTTTCAATGCGGAAGAGAACAGAGAAAGGGTAGTGAGTACATCTTTTTCTTCCATTGTATTTACTACTTTATTGTTCCTTCTTACGGCACTTTCCATGCGGGGACTGCTGGCACAATGGGCGGGAATAGATACGGAGTACATCGTATATACCATATGGATACTGGCCCTGGATGCCTTTGCCATTATACCTTTTGCCAGGTTGAGGGCCATGCAGAAGCCGTTGGTATATACCTATATCAAAATAGGCAATGTGTCCGTTAATCTTGGGCTTAACGTTTTCTTTCTGGTACTTCTTCCGTCACTCGCCTCGGGAGAAGGAGAAGGTGTCTGGAATTACCTGTATGTAGAGGACTTTCAGATCGCCTATATATTTATTTCCAACCTGGTAGCCAGTGCCCTGACCTTCCTTGTTCTTGTCCCTGGATTCCGGAATATAAAATGGCATTTCGACAAAGTGTTGTGGAAGCGTATGATGGACTATGCCTGGCCTGTTCTCATTGCCGGTCTGGCATATACCGTAAACGAGGTTTTCGACCGGCTGTTACTCGATTACCTTCTGCCCGACGATATAGCCAAAGGAGAGGTAGGGGTGTATACGGCCTGTTATAAGATAGCCACATTTATGACCCTTTACGCCACAGCTTTCCGGCTGGGAGTGGAACCCTTTTTCTTCAGTTATGCAAAAAATAAGAATGCTCCCGAAACATATGCGTTGATCGCACAGTATTTTGTCATTTTCGGCTCCTGTATATTACTGGGGGTCATGGTGTATATTGATGTTCTGAAAGTATTGCTTATACGCAATGAAACCTATTGGGAAGCACTGGGTATCGTGCCTATGGTTATCCTGGCCAACCTGTGTCTCGGTATTTACCACAATCTGTCCGTCTGGTATAAAGTTACCGATAAAACACGTTATGGGGCGTATATATCCGTTACCGGGGCGGTGATTACACTGGTACTCAACTTTATTCTTATCCCGTTAATAGGTTACAAAGGCTCCGCTATAACTACCCTTGCAGCTTATGGAAGTATGATGATTATTTCCTATATAATGGGACAAAAGCATTATCCCGTGCCGTATAATATAAAAAAAATAAGTGCGTACCTTTTTGTTTCCGTTTTCTTCTCCTTTCTTTCCTTTTATGTATTTAAAAGCGACATTATTGTAGGAAGCGGGCTACTTTTAGTATTTTTGGCGCTGGTATTCTTCCTGGAAAGGAGAGAGCTGAAAAAAATATTCCTGCAAAAATACCGTTCCGGGTAATGTAACGGAAAGCTGGCAGGATTTCATTAAGTAATAAACCAATAACCGGAGAAGTACAGTAGGATTGTCTCCCCGGAGTAAAAAACATAAAAAAATGACTGTAAAAATAATTAACAGGTCCAAACATGCGTTACCTAACTATGAAACTTCGGCTTCGGCCGGAATGGACCTGAGAGCAGACCTCGGAGAACCGGTACTGTTAAAACCCCTGCAAAGGGCTTTGGTAAAGACCGGGTTGTTTATTGAGTTGCCGGTAGGGATAGAGGCGCAGGTGCGCCCGCGAAGCGGACTGGCGATTAAGAAAGGGATTACCGTACTCAATGCCCCGGGTACCATAGATGCGGATTATCGCGGAGAAATAGGGGTTATCCTGGTAAACCTTTCCGATACGGATTTTGTGGTGGAAGACGGGGAGCGTATCGCACAGCTCGTCATAGCTAAGCACGAAAGGGCCGAATGGAATGAAGTGGAGACTTTGTCGGAAACCGTACGCGGTGAAGGCGGGTTTGGAAGTACGGGAGTAAAGTAGGTGCATGCTCCTTGTTCCGCCATATGACAGGGCCGGAAGCAAGGGAAGAAAATATAATACGAACGAATGCTATAATATGAATACGTTTAGTGCATGACAAAAATCCAGTTTGCATAATTTAACCGGAAAATCAGTTTATCCCCAGCCCTAAAGCTTTTGGGAGAGGAATTACTGAAATTCGATTTTTGTCATGTATTAATAATGAATACAGGGAAAAGAGTTCCGTTACCCTCTGAGGGAGGATCTGCGGAAATACGGTTCCCGGTATAAAAAACACAACACACATGAAAATAATAGTACCAATGGCAGGCAGGGGTTCGCGCCTTCGTCCGCACACCCTTACGGTTCCCAAACCGCTTATCCCCATTGCGGGAAAACCTATTGTACAACGACTCGTGGAGGATATAGCCGGAGTTTTGAAACAGAAGGTCGAAGAAGTCGCATTTATTATCAAAGACGATTTTGGCCGGGAAATAGAAAACACCCTGATCTCCATCGCGAAAAGCCTGGGGGCGAAAGGGACTATCTATTACCAGGACAAACCCCTCGGAACGGGTCACGCCATAATGTGTGCCGCCGATTCGCTTTCGGGCCCTTGTGTGATTGCCTATGCAGACACACTTTTCAAGGCCGATTTTACCCTCGATGAAAGTGCGGATAGCGTTATATGGGTTAAGCAGGTGGAAAATCCGGAAGCCTATGGGGTAGTGGAACTCAATGACAATAAGGAAATAGCCGGACTGGTAGAGAAACCCGCCGTGTTTATTTCCGACCTGGCAGTTATCGGTATTTATTATTTCAAAGATGGAGGTGTCCTGAAAGCGGAACTGCAACGGGTGCTGGATGAAAATATCATTCACGGCGGAGAATACCAGATAAATGACGGTATAAAAGGAATGATGGAGAAAGGCATGAAATTTGTTCCCGGAAAAGTGGACGAATGGATGGATTGCGGCAACAAACAGGTTACTGTGGAAACCAATACCAGGATGCTTGGTTTTCTTCATGAAGAAGGGAAAAGTATGGTATCCGATACGGTAGACCTGGAAAACTCGGAGATTATACCACCCTGCTATATCGGGGAGAACGTGGTGCTGAAGAATACCACGGTTGGTCCTTATGTTTCCCTGGGAGACGGTTGTTTCGTGGAAAATACGGTTATAAAAAACAGCCTGGTACAAACCAGGGCCATCCTTAAAAATGCGGAGCTGGACAATGCCATGATAGGCAACTATGCAAAATTCGATGGTTCATTTACCAGTGTCAGCATAGGAGATTATTCCGTACTGGAATAAATAAGTGCCGGAGTGCTGGTACAGTTCGCGGGAATCCATAAATTTGAGAGGTGAGAACAAAGATCTTCATAACGGCAATTTTCGGACTGTATTTCCTTTACGGGAGTTACGGGCAGGAGCCTGCTATGGCTGTGGAAAGCGCTGAGATATCTACGGAAGAGCACTCCGATGACTTCCAGGAACATTTTTTTGAAGCACTGAAGCAGAAAGGTATAGAAAATTACGATAAAGCCGTAGAGGAACTGCTGAAGTGTAAAAAACTGCAACCGGACAATGATGTGGTAGATTATGAACTGGGTCGTAACTATGTGGAAATGAAAGTGTATGACCAGGCGGAGACTTACCTGCTTGCCGCGGTAGAAAAGAACCCGGAAATATGGTATCTGGATGCCCTGTTTGGTGTTTACGAAGCGAGAAGGGAAACGGATAAAGCCATTGAAGTGGGGCAGCGACTGGCAAAGTCCAACGGTAAGTACAAGGAGAATCTCGTTCGTATTTATATGGATACGCGAAGATATGAAGAAGCCCTTGAACTAATAGAGGAACTGAATGCCGGGCTCGGGAAATCGGAAGAGCGGGAGCAACAGAAGGTATGGATAAACACCAGGTTGCGGAACCATACTTCCGAACCGTCAAATGAGCCGGGAACAAGTGCATCCGGAGAAACAGGGGAGAAGAACGAACTGGAGGAAATATACCGGAAAATAGAGAGTTATAAAAAGCTTTTTAACCACCGTGAAGTACTGGAACGAGCTACGGAAGCCCTGGAAATGTATCCCTCCCAGCCGAAGCTGTATTACGACCAGGCCCATGCCCTGAACCGCCTGAAAAGACATAAAGAAGCCATAACCGCTTTGCAGACCGCCCTGGACTACCTGATAGACGATACCCGGCTGGAAAATGATATCTACAGGGAATTTGTCATAGCTTATAATTCGCTTGGAGATAATAAAAAAGCCCTGGAATATTCCGGGAAAATGAAAAAATAGATACAGGTGTAACCGGAAAATATATGAAGCAGATACAGAAAATATGGATTGTGTTGCCTGTAGTGGTTATTTTGTTGCTACAGTCGTGCAAAACCACCAAAGCCATAGCGGAAGGAGAGGCGGTCAGCGACCTTTCGGCCAGGCAGATCATTAAAAGGCATTACAAAAATGCACCGGAATTCCAAACCGTTGCTGGACGAATGAAAGTGGATTATGATAATGGCGATACTTCGCAGGGACTGAACCTTAGCTTTCGGCTGGAAAAAGATAAGGCAATCTGGCTGAGCGCTACGATGAACCTGGCCAAAGTATATATAACCCCGGATAGGGTGAGCTTTTACAATAAACTGGACAACAGTTATTTTGACGGTGATTTTTCCTATTTGAGCAATTTCCTCGGTACGGAACTCAATTTCGAAAAAGTACAGAACCTGTTGCTTGGCCTGGCAATGTTCGATCTTCATGAAGGAGATTATAATTCTTTGATAGTGAACAATAACTACCAGTTAAAGCCCGTTAATGAAATGGATCTGCTCAAGGTACTGTTCCAGGTAGAACCGGCCAATTTCAGAATGGGCAGGCAATTGCTTGCCGATCCTGCAGAAGGCAGGATACTGAATGTCGAATATAAAACCTATCAACTGGTGGAAAAAGAAGTTTTTCCGGATGAGATAGGGATTTCCGTGGAAGAAGACGGTAGAAAAACCAATATAGACATAAAGTACAGGAATGTGGAATTCAATCGGGAACTGACCTTCCCTTACAGCATTCCCAAGGGATATAAGGAGATAACTTTAGACAGTGCCAGGTAGGCCTATATACGCTAAACTGTAGTCTGCATAATGAAAGAACGTATTTTTTTACTGGTGATTGTCCTCCTTTCTTTTGGTATTGGAAATGCACAGACCAGGGAACAAAAGGAACTGGAGGCTAAAAGAGCGCGTTTGCAGGAAGAGATAAAGCAGATCAACGGCTTGCTTTCCCAGCAGAAAAAGGAAAGACAGAACGTAGTTACCGAAGTGGAAGACCTGAATCAAAAGATCCGGGTACGACAGGAACTCATACAGGTAACCAATCGTCAGGCCAACCTTCTCAACCGCCAGGTGAATAACAATATGAAGAAGATCGATGATCTCAGAAAGGAGTTGGCCGGCCTGAAAGAAGATTATGCAGAAACCATAAGACATACCTATAAAAGCAGGTCCAGGCAAAACCGCCTGATGTTCCTGCTCTCTTCCGAAAATTTCTTCCAGGCGTACAAACGCCTGCAATACATGAAACAGTATGCGGATTATCGCAAAGAACAGGGAGAATCCATACAGGAAAAGACCCTGGAACTGCAAAACCTCAACAAAGAACTTATCGTACAGCGCAAGGAGAAAGAAACGCTGATTACCGAAAATAAAAGAGAGCAGGAATCACTGGAGAAAGAAAGGCGCGAACAACAGTCTCTCATTGCCAGTATACGAAAAAAGGAATCGCAGTATAATTCGCAGATAACAAAAAAACGCAGGGAAACGCAGGCCATAGACCGGCAAATAGAAAGGCTGATACGCGAAGCTATAGCCGAATCCAATAAAAAAGCAGGTAAAAGTACCAGTAATGTTACTTTTGCACTGACCCCGGAAGCCAAGGTGATAGCCAATAATTTCGCTGCAAATAAAGGTAAACTGATCTGGCCGGTGGAAAAAGGGGTGAAGAGCAAAGGCTATGGAGAATATTCCGACCCGGTGTATCCTGCGGTTAAGAACTTTAATAACGGGGTAATCATAGCCACACAGGAAGGAGAGAGGGCCAGGGCGGTTTTTGACGGGGAAGTTTCCGCAATAATAGCGGTTCCGGGAGCCAATAAAGCGGTGCAGGTGAGACACGGAAACTATATTACTACTTATTACAATCTCGGTAGGATCTATGTAAAGAAAGGACAGAAAATTTCAGCCAAAACACAACTTGGTGAAATATTTACGAGCCGGTCCAGCGGAAAGACCGAACTTAAGTTCTTCTTGTACCGGGATGCTAACCGGTTAAACCCGGAAGAGTGGATCTATCGCATGTAGAGGAAAGAAATCAATATCTCCTTATAAAATGTTGCCTACAGATACGTTACTGCTGTTTTCGCTTGCAGCCCTGATCATGGTCCTTACCCCGGGGCCTAATATGGTATACCTTATATCCCGTTCCCTTTCCCAGGGAAAAGAAGCCGGGATTATTTCTCTTTTCGGGGTTATCTGTGGTTTCCTGTTTCACATTGTCATGGTTTCTTTTGGCCTGACAGCCATTTTTTTTGCCGTTCCATACGCTTATATGGTGATAAAGGTGCTTGGGGTGGGGTATTTGCTGTTCCTGGCGTATAAAGCCGTAAAATCGAAAGACAACGTTTTTAGCCCGGACAGGACCCTGAAACGCGATTCGGGAAGGAAACTGTTCCACATCGGTTTTCTTACCAATGTACTCAACCCAAAGATGGCGGTTTTCTACTTATCCTTTTTTCCGCAATTTATAAAACCAGAATACGGCTCGGTACTCCGGCAGAGTTTCCAGCTGGGTTTTGTACAGATACTGATAAGCTTTTCCGTGAATTTCCTTATCGTGCTTTTTGCCTCCCGGATGTCGGCCTGGTTTTCCAGGCATCCGTTCTGGGCACGTCTGCAAAAGTGGTTTATGGCCAGCGTACTCACCGGACTTGCCGTAAAAATGGCATTTACGAAAGCAAAATAAGGTCTTTCTCTTCGGCTTTTTTGCCATTCTTCGGC
Source organism: Sinomicrobium endophyticum (assembly GCF_052983315.1). Lineage (NCBI taxonomy): Bacteria > Pseudomonadati > Bacteroidota > Flavobacteriia > Flavobacteriales > Flavobacteriaceae > Sinomicrobium > Sinomicrobium endophyticum. The sequence continues at coordinate 235,130 of NZ_JBRKIS010000039.1, read as the reverse complement.
CCGGAAGTGCAATTGACAACTACCGGACTACCAACTAAAAAGCGCCATAACTGTTATTCGGCGAGTATGCCCTGTAGTTCCATTACGGGAAGGTCGCCAAGAGCGCTCTCCCGGATAGTATTTTTTGGGAAAACATACCTTTTTTCGAAGAGTTTCCCTTCGGAGAAGAAAGTCACGAAGAATTCGTTGTCAAGTTTCAGAACGTCTTCCTGTACCAGTTCTATTTTGGCGTAATCCCTTGCGCCGACAATACCTATGCCGTGGCGCATTACGGAAGTCCTGGTGTCGTTGTCATATCCTTTGGATACGACCAGAACCATTTCTATAGGAGTTTTTTTATGGTTTATGATGTAGGCATACCAGTCTTTCGAAAGGAATTCCTCGTTCCACTCCCGGACCACAGCAACATATACGTCTTTTACAACGGGGATTTCAATATCTTTCTTCATAATCTCAGAAATCGTTATTGCGGCTACCGTCTTTCAGGAGGTAGCTTATAAAACGGATTTGAACTGGCTCAAAAAGCGTACGTCGTTTTCACTGAGCATGCGGATATCCGGTATCTGGTGCAGTAACAATGCAATACGGTCTATTCCCATACCGAAAGCAAATCCGGAATATTCTTTGGGGTCTATACCGCAATTCTGCAATACGTTGGGGTCTACCATACCGCATCCCATAATCTCCAGCCATCCGGTACCTTTGGTCATCTTATAGTCCGTTTCTGTTTCCAGTCCCCAATATACATCCACTTCCGCACTGGGTTCCGTAAAAGGGAAATAAGAAGGACGGAGACGTATTCTGGATTTTCCGAACATTTCCGTAGTAAAATATTGCAATGTCTGTTTCAGGTCGGCAAAAGAAACACCTTTGTCAATATACAGACCTTCCACCTGGTGGAAAAAACAGTGCGAACGGGCGGAAATGGCCTCATTGCGGTATACTCTTCCCGGGGAAATGGTACGTATTGGAGGTTTGTGCTCTTCCATGTACCGGACCTGTACGGACGATGTATGCGTACGGAGCAGTATATCTGGATCGGTCTGGATAAAGAAAGTATCCTGCATATCCCTGGCCGGGTGATATTCCGGGAGGTTCAATGCGGTAAAGTTATGCCAGTCGTCCTCGATTTCCGGTCCTTCGGACACGTTGAACCCTATACGCGAAAAAATATCTATGATCTGGTTTTTAACGATAGAGATGGGGTGGCGTGAGCCCAGGGCAATCGGTTCAGCAGGCCGTGTGAGGTCTCCGTATATACTTTTTTGACCGTTTTTTCTCTCCAGGGTCTCTTTTAAAGCACTGACTTTGTCCTGTGCGGCATTTTTCAATTGGTTGACCACCTGTCCGAATTCTTTTTTCTCTTCGTTCGGAACATTTTTAAAAGCAGCAAAAAAATCGTTGAGTACCCCTTTTTTACCGAGATACTGTATCCGGAAAGCCTCTATTTCGCCCATATCGGAAGAGGTAAATTGCTCTACCCGGGTTATGTATTCCTTAATCTTGTCTATCATCGAGCAACTTTTTTTTGGATGCGGAAAATCTTTATCGCTTCCCGGTCTTCCCGGTATATCCCGAAAAAAGGCTTTGAAATTCCTTATGGTCGGGGTAGTAACGGAATTTACCGGAATACGGAAAATTTGCCACCGGTCTTTAACAGAGAGGCAAATTTACTTTTTTTTGCTTATTCTATAAATTCTTTCTCTACAAAATACTGTACGATGGCCTCTTTCATCAATACAGATTGTTCTCCGGCCTTGAGAAAGGGAAGTTCTTCTTTTGTTTTGTAATGGGGCCACCCGTCTTCGTCTATATAGTCAAAGTCGTAATACCCATAAGGCTCCAGGAGCCGGCATATGGCAATGTGCATGAGATTTATCTTGTCGTCTTTCTTAAATTTCCGCCCCAGTTGTCCCAGTTCCTGTACCCCGATAAGATATATAATGGCGTCAATGTCCAGGGGATCTCCATCTGCAAATTTCCCCGATAGTTTTTGTACCAGGATACCCCAGCGCTCCTTTAATTTTTCATCTCTCGACATGTCTGCTTGAATTAGAAAGCAGTAAAGTTACAAAGATTCGCGCTTTCCGTAAAGCAGTACTTAAAGAGAAGAACACGCTTCTATATACAGTTGGTAAAAAAGAGTTGAATCCGGGGTAAGCGTACTATATAGAAGAGGAGCGGTAATTTGGTAGGCGGTAACCCTGTTACAGTCCGTGGCTGAGAATTTTGAGTTACAGGTTACAAGTTGCAGGTTCGCCCTGAAAAACTTGAAACCTGGAATTTTAAACCTGTAACTAAACGTCGCAATTACAGTTTTTTTAATGCGTTTGCCCTGGAGTTGAATCCGGCCCAAAGTATTATTTGCATATATTTGGTAACGTTATTAAGAAAGAAGAATGAACTATATAGACATAGTTATCGGGCTGCTTATCGTATTCGGTATTATCCGCGGGCTGTATAAAGGCCTTTTTGTGGAAATAGCATCTTTGGTAGCCCTGATACTCGGAATATACTGTGCCATTCATTTCTCGTATGAGGTGGGGGATTATATGGCCAGACATGTAGACTGGGAGGAGCGGTATGTAAACCTCGCTGCCTTTATCCTGGTATTCTGTGCGGTGATCATTGTGGTTTCGCTGGCGGGAAAGTTATTGACAAAGATCGCCGATTTTGCAGCTTTAGGTTTGTTGAACCGTATTCTTGGCGGGCTCTTCGGAGGTTTAAAAGTAATAGTGATACTCGGCGCACTCCTCGTTTTTTTCGAAGCTACGGATAATGCGATAAGTTTTGTGGATGCGGAGAAAAAGCGGACTTCAATACTCTATAATCCGGTGAAGAAAATAGGAGAAGCGCTGTTCTTTTACGTCCTCAGGGAAAGTAAGGACACGCAAATAATAAATATATCGGACGATAGTGCATAGACCGGGAAGGTAATTACCGGTACTTTCCGGGTTTCATTTTCAGAACATGAAAGAATATTTACATACGTTGTATAAACTTCTTCCCATCCGAAGGATCTCGGTGGTTTTTTTTCTGACTTTTTTTTGTTTGTCCGTGAATGCCGGCTCCATTCCCGGATTCTCGCCAACCTGGCAGGAAAATGTGGATAACACCTATATTCTGGACAGTTTATTTCGTTCCGGAGCGGGATTTATGCAGAAGCGGGAACCGGAAGCTGCGGAACAGCAGTATACGAAAGGTTTATCCATGGCGCATAAGTATGGAGATTCTTTGTATACGGGGCGTTTTTATAACGGTTTGGGTTCGGTGCTTCAGGTGCGAAAAGAATACGATAAGGCGCTGGACCATTATCAGAAAGGATTGGGATACCTGGATAAAAATCGGCATCCTTCCGATATAGGGAAGGTCTATGTAAACCTGGGAGCATTATATGCGCAGCTGAAGGATTTTGATGAAGCGGAAAAGTACCTGGAAAGTGCTCTGGGTATTCTGGATGAAGAAAATGTATTAAGGCTTCACGTTATGGGAAACCTGGCGGCCTTATACCTGGATCGGGACAAAAGAGATGCCAGCGAAGGAATGATCTTAAAGGCAATACCCCTGGCGGAAAAATTCGGGGAGGAATACGTGCGGTCGGTCTTGTATACCAATCTCAGTAATATACATACGGAAAAGGAACAATGGGAAAAAGCCATTTCGGCGGGAGAACTTGCATTGCGTATAAAGGACAGCCTTTCGGTCGGAAGCCCGGCGGCAACCTATAACAATCTGGGGCGTGCCTATGAGATGTCCGGTCGGTATGACCGGGCCGGCACGTATTATCGGAGGGCCCTGGAGCAGGCAACCGGTGAAGACCGGGTATTGGTACTGCAAAACCTGAAGAGTGTGGCAAAGAAACAGGAGGATTTTCCCAAAGCCCTTGAGTATGCCGAAGAGCGCGATAAGTTAAGGGATTCCCTGCAAAAGCTGGACTATAGGGGAAAGGTGGCGGAACTCACGGAAAAATACGAATCCGAACAAAAACAGGCCCGGATAGATTTCCTTCAGGCAGAAGGCAGGCTTCAGGAAAAGCTGATTGCCAGGCAACGGGTCCTGGTAGGTATATCTCTGGCACTCTTAGTGTTGTTTGCTGTTTTGGTTTATATATGGCTGAAGCAAACCCGGATCCGCCAGGCCCTGGAAAAATCCAGGATGCAGCAGCGTTTTTTGCTTGCACAACTTAATCCGCATTTTATTTTTAACGCCTTGCAGAGTGTACAGAATTTTATCTTTAAGAATGAGACCGAAGCTTCCATGACATACCTGAATAGCTTTGGCAGGTTGATACGTTCTGTTTTGGAGAGTTCGGACAGGGATACCATAGCCCTGGAAAAAGAAGTGGAGATGATCCGTAATTTTTTACAACTTCAGCAACTTAACCATCAGGACGATTTTACTTATGAAATTACGCCTGATGAATTACCGGAAGACATGGGAGACCTGAATATACCGGTAATGCTGGTGCAGCCCTTTGTGGAAAATGCCGTGATCCACGGGATGCGGGACGTACCTCAAGGAAGGATTTCTGTCGATCTTGTAAAAGAAGAGAACTCATTAAAGATAACGATATGTGACAACGGGAAAGGCCTGTATCCTCAGAACAAACAAAAGGCTAATGCTCTTCACCGTTCTATGGGGAGCGAGATCGTAAACAAGAGGATAAATGAATTCAACAAGGTGAACAAGAGGAAGATCAGTTTGGAGATACTGCCGTTCAGAGAACATCCGGAGTTTCCGGGGACCAGAGTTATCTTATACCTGCCGGTCCTCGAGGGATGACGCACATAAAATCCGGAATGGTTCGGAGTGATTGTAAAAGAGTAAGATTTATATGGAAACACCTATACCCGCTCGAGAAATATCCTGTCTTTTAGTAGAAGACGATTCCCGGTCCAGGGAGTTCATAACCGCCGTACTAACGAAAAGGTTCAAAACACTGTTTTTGTACGAAGCGGGAGATCTGAAAGAGGCCGAAGAGATGTTCGGCAAAGTGCAACCGCAACTTCTCCTTCTGGATATCAACCTTCCGGATGGCAATTCTTTTGAGTTGCTGGAAAAGCTTTACAGGAAAAAGGAACACAACTTCAAAGTTATCTTTATTACCGCCTATGCCGATTATGCTATGCAGGCCTTTCGCTTCAGTGCACTGGACTTTTTGCTTAAACCCGTAACACCCGGTGACGTGGAAAATGCCGTGGCCAGAGTTATCGATACCCTTCAACAGGAGACATATTACCTGCAACTGGAAGCTTTTTTTCAGAATTACAGGGAAGAAGGAAGTTCAGAAAAAAAGATTGTCCTGAAAACCTCTGACCGGATCTATATCATTAAGGCAAAAGATATTTGTTATGCACAGGCAGACAACAATTATACGGTTTTTTCTTTGGAGCCGGATAAAAAAATCGTGGTATCACAGCCTTTAAAGGTTTTTGAAGAAAAACTCTCTCCACTTGGTTTTATACGAGTACACCAATCTTATCTGGTCAATTTTTCTCATGTAGATATGTATCGCAAAAAGGAAGAACACCTTGTCTTAAATAATGGATTGCGCATCCCTGTTTCCAAAAGCAAAAAGGCAAGGGTGCTTTTGTTTTTTGATTCCTTGTGAGGATTGAATACTCAGGAATTCCTCATAATACCTCATCAGTACACCCAAAATACTAAAACAATTGGGGGTGCCGCGTTTTTATAGGATATATCGGCTAATTTTACACCACAGAACCCAAAGATTTGTGTGATGAACAGTCCGTTTAAGGTGATATTTGTTGTGGTGGTTTGTTGTGTATTGCCCATAAAGAGCCAGGCTCAAATATTTAAAAAAGTAATCAAAGAGGTTCAGAAAATAACCACTAAAGTAGATCCTCATGCCTGGAAACCCGGTTCTGCAATAACCACATCCATAAACGATACTTTGTACGGATTCAATTGGTTTGATAAGGACTTTTTTGATCCGGAAATGGCGGACACTATAGATAATTTCCGGTTAAAGCCCGGTTACTACAAAGCTACTGTGAGATCATATTGCCTGAAGGCAGGAGTATACGGACCTACTCAGGGAGATGGATATCAGATAGCAAAACTTAAAGGATTAAAAGCCGGGATTATAAATTCTATTTTGAAAAAGTCTGTTGATTTTCCGGAGATACCCCAACCGGATGTACAAACCCTTATCTGGGGGATAGAGGCAGGAGCGAAATTTTCTGATTATCCCCTGGATTTTCAGTCCCGGGTAAAACCTTTATTGACCGCCAAAGAAATATTGACCCTGCAGGTAAGTGTAAAGAATATTACCAATAAACATCTGCCCGAAGAGATAAAGTCCCTTACAAATACGTATATGTCATTGCGGGACAAGATGCAATCGACACAGTTAAAATATAGTGAACTGGAAGCCATAGCCGTAAAAACCGGTATAGCACCCGTGGGTCCGGGCAGTAAAATTATTGACAAGGGAATTTGGTCTTATATAGGTCAGGGTTTTTATTTACGGAGTAATTCCAGGGGATATAGCGAGACAGATATAGAGCTATACCGGCCTGCCCAATTGGATATTGTTAAAGATGAAAAAGGAAGGGTGACCACTATTTCCTATGAAGGAAATTCGATACAAATTCAGTATAACGATAAAGCTGGTGAAACTGTATTTTCATATGGCCGGTCCAATGTGCCCGTATGGAAAATGGAGACGATTACTTTTACAGGGCAAGAGCCCGGAGAGCGTAAGGTAATAAAGAACGGTGCATGGATGTTCCGGGGGGCTCTGAGTGAACTGGCCGGGGTCATGGAGATGACCCCCAATCCCGAAGAAAGGAAACAACCGGGTTTTGAGGGGCATGGACCATATATGCCCGACATGCCTGGTACGATCTCTGATTTCTCCGTACAGGAAACTCAAAAACCCACCTGGGAACAGATGAAAGAAAGGTATCAACAGATGAAAAAATGGATAGACCAATACAAAGAATACAAAGGATATGTAGATGAGGCGGGAGAGTTGACAGATGTTAAGCCCACCGAAGAATACCTGAATGAAGCGGACTTAAACAAGAGAATTTACGACGCCCTGAAGTCGGCAATGAACCCTACGGACTTTAAGGGTAGATCGGACTGGATGAGAAAACATTTTAAGATGACTATGGATATGTGGATAAATTCTATTTGTGCTTTACAAGGAGGTTGTGGTGATAACGAAGGCAAGTCTCCGGATCTTCCGTCTTATGTCGGACAACCGGGGAATACCAGTAAACAGAGAATAGGTCTTAGTGAATATAAGGAACAATAAAAAAATACAGATCACTGCATTTTAATTCAAAAACCAAAACCAGAACAATGATAAAAAAATCCGTTTTATTCGGTTTCGTCGCTCTTATCGGCCTGAATTCCTGTTTAAACAAAGAACAGAAAGAGGGAATAAAGGCTATAAGGGAAATAAGCAAAGAAGTAGAAGAACATGAAGAAGTAACCAGAAGTACAGAAGAGAATGGCTCCTTCAGTATAGGAATTGATGGAAAACAATATGATAGTTCCGGGTTCAATGCCCAGTTGATGGCAGGTGAGGGCACAAAGCGTATTTTAATATTAGAGGCTTCTTCGGAAGAGGGCGATATCAATATTCAGTTTCACTTCAGAGTACCTGCCCTCAAGGAGGGGACCTACGATGCGGGGAACTATATGAAACGGGCAGCAGCAGGCGAAGAGATTGAGAAGAAAGAAGTTATATGTACAGCATTATTTGGCGAAATGATGGCAGAAGAAGGTTCCGTTACAGTCTCCGATCTCGATCTTAAAGGAAATCCTAATACCATTTCGGGAAAATATGAATTTACCGTGCAGGAATCCAATGGTAAAATTAAAGGCGTTAAGGGTGAATTCAGTGAAATAGGTATTTATAAGGTAATGGGGGCTACAATGGAATAAATACGGGAATTCTTCATGACTGATTTAAATCAATAGGGGCGCTTAAGATAGAGTATATTCTCTGAAATACAGCGGTTTAACAGTGTTTCGAATGTTGCATAAACGTAGAAACTGTTTAAATTTGGTAGTGTATTGATCCGGGTATCACCCAAAAACCGCAATCGAACGGTCATGGCGGGGAAGTCACTATTTAGGGTAGTATCCAATAATTTCTGCTGATAATCATCTTTCTATTACTTCAGGCATATTATGATAGGTTTATGTTGATTTTTCTATCTTTAGAAACAAAATTCAGGTCGTTTCTAAATAATCTTAATTTTATAGGTCAATGAAAAATCATAAGCGCACGGGAGCATTTTCTTCATGTCTTTTTTTATTGTTTTTGGGCCTGGTGGGCTGTTCCTCATCAAAAAAAATAGAAACCCTGAAACCGGAGCCGGGAAATGTAGTTCCTTTGGTTTATGAAAATACATATTCGTTTATCAATCTTCCCGTTGCCATAAAACTAAAAGATGTAGAGCGCATAACAAATACTTCGCTCGAAGGATTTATCTATGAGGATACGGATTTTAAGGACGACGACCTTAAAATGAAAGTTTGGAAGGACCGGGAGATTTCCATAACCAACGAGAACGGAAAGCTAAAAACCGTACTGCCGTTAAAGGCATGGATACAATATCGGTTCAATGCAAATACATTCGGGTTGCCCCTCGAAGATATCAGGGATATTTCTTTGGATGGCACTGTTACCCTTATCAGTGATGTAGGACTGGTCAATTGGGAGTTGAGAACAAATACAAAATTAAAATCCCTGGTATGGAACGAAGAACCGACAATGAATGTCATGGGACAAAAACTACCTGTTACCGGTCTGGTCAATTCAGCAGTTGTTTTGTTAAAAACGGTTATTGAAGGAAATATAGACCATGCTATAAAAGAATCCCTGGATTTTAAACCCAATGTATTAGATGCCCTCGAAAAAATATGCACCCCCTTTCAAATGAGTGAAACTTATGAGAGTTGGTTACGGATCATTCCGGAAGAGTTGTATACGACAGATGCATCCTTAATAGACCAGGCCATAGTTTTTAAAATGGGAATGAAATGTGCTATGGAGACCATTATCGGGGAGAAGCCCGTGTCGAAGTTTGACAAGGAAAATATTGTGTTAAAACCGGTAAGTAAAATTCCTGAATCTGTTACGGCCAGTATAGCTGCAATATCGTCTTATAAAGATGCATCAAGAATCCTTACCAAGAATTTTAAGGGGTATGAGTTCGGAGATGGCAGAAAGAAAATAATGGTGAAAGCTGTGGATATCTGGCAAAAGGAAGGGAAGATAATTATAGCTTTGGATGTGGTGGGAAGTGTTAACGGCACTCTCTATTTAACCGGATATCCGCAGTACAATGAGGCCACCAGGGAAGTGTTTTTTGATAAGCTGGATTATGTACTGGACACAAAGGACGCGTTGTTAAAGTCAGCACAATGGCTGGCTGGAAACCGTATATTACTCCAATTGCAGGAAAAATGCAGGTATTCAATAGAACCTAACCTAAAGGAGGGTAAAGAGAGTGTGGAGCGTTATCTTGGAAACTACTCTCCTGTGAAAGGTGTTTTTGTAAACGGATCCGTCCAGGAGATAAAACTGGATAAAATCCAATTATCGCCCACAGCTATGGTCGCTTTTATCAAGCTCAAAGGCAAGGTTTCTGTTACTATTGATGGTTTGGAGTAAAAATAAAAACCGCCTTGTGTTGGATTGAACCCAAAATATGCGACGGTTTTTATTTTCTACCTTAAGAGAATTAGTCGGGAATAATCTCCTTGACGAACTCGACCTCTCCGGATTCCACATCGTAATAACATCCTGCGATGCCTATTTCCCCGGCTTCGAACATTTCATTCAGTACCGGGCTACGCTTTAGTATTTCGTCCATGGTATGCACTACATTGTGGTGTGCAACAGCTTCTACAAAATCGGACGAACCAGTGTCTGCATCCGGTTTTTCTCTGCCTACTTCCGCGATGGAGTCCTGCATTTTACTCAATAGGGCTGTTATATTTCCCAATTTTACCCCTTTACAGGCGCTGGTTACAGCTCCGCATTTACTGTGGCCCAGCACCACGATCAGCTTTGAGCCGGCTACCTTACAGGAGTATTCCATACTACCCAGTATATCTTCATTTATTATATTTCCGGCTACCCTGGCGCTGAAAATATCGCCCAGGCCCTGGTCGAAAATCAGTTCGGCCGAAGTCCGGCTGTCAATACAACTGAGAATCACCGCAAAGGGAAATTGTCCGTTTTTGGTGGCGTTTACCTGCTCCAGTAAGTCGCGGTTCGCGCGGAGATTGCGTATAAATCGTTGATTACCTTCTTTCAAAAATTCCAAAGCCTTACGCGGGGTTACCGTGGCCTGAGTTTCTGCGGTATGTGCTTTCATATAGGTATTTTTATGGGATTTACTATCTTGTTTTATGGTGCTATTTGTCATTAATCAGCTCGGAGATTACCTTTTTGTGAGATGTACTGCCGTTTTTGCGGTAAGACATCATGTTGTCATGCTCTACAGAGACGTGGTTGGATATTTCCTCGTTATTGTCCAGTAGATAGGCATCTTTGAAGCCTGTGAGCACCACTTCGATACCTTTTTCCGGGGCAGTCACGGTTTTGAATTCCTGGATGAGGTCCAGGATATCGTGTGCTATATAGACGGTATCGGAAGCGTCAATCACTATTTTAGAATTTTCGGGCAGATGGTTCAATGTGAGTTTTATGGCGGCTTTGTTCAGAAAAGACACTTCCTGTGCAAGGTCCATATGTATGATATCTCCGCTTTCGTATTCTTCTTTGCGGAAGAAATATGCTCGTTTGATGTTTCCCCGCAGTATAAAGATCACACTGATAATCATTCCGAGAGCTACTCCTTTCAGGAGGTCGGTGAAAACCACGGCGCCGAAAGTAGCCAGGAAAGGAATGAACTGGTATTTACCTTTTAACCAGAAATGGCGAAATGTAGCCGGCTTGGCCAGTTTATATCCTATAATCAGCAGAACTGCTGCCAGTGTGGCCAGGGGTATCCTGTTGAGTACAAACGGAATGGAAAGGACACAGACCAGGAGAAGTATACCGTGAATTACCGCAGAAGCTTTACTTTTACCACCGGCATTGATATTGGTTGAGGTTCTTACGATAACGGTAGTAAGAGGTAAACCTCCTATGAGACCGCAAATCACATTTCCTATTCCCTGTGCCTTGAGTTCCCTGTTGGCGCTGGCATAACGCTTAAAGGGGTCCAGGCGTACCGAAGCCTCCAGGTTAAGCAGTGACTCTATAGAGGCCACTATGGCTATGGTTATGGCTGCAACCCAGACATCCGGATTGGTCACGGAAGCAAAACTGGGAAGCGATATCATTCCCTGGAATTCTTCTGCAGTAGTGGGGACAGGAAGGTTAACCATGTAATTTGCTGTGATGGCCATGGAGCTACCGGACAAAATAAACATTTCATTGATGAGAGCACCGGTGATTACGGCGACCAGGGCTCCGGGGATCAGTTTCAGCCTTTTCAGCGTATCTACTTTATCCCAGGCTATAAGGATACCGAGCGATATGAGGGTTACTATGATTACTCCGGGCCTTACGTCCTGGAAAGATGCGATAAGATCTGTAAAAATTGCCAGGCCGGAACCTATTTCCACATCAGATCCGAGTGCCTTAGGCACCTGTTTCAGGAAAATAATAGCACCGATACCGGCGAGCATACCTTCGATGACGTTGGTGGGGAAATAGTTGGATATGGTACCTGCTTTGATAAATCCGAGTACAAGTTGTAACAGACCCGCAATTACCACAGCCATAAGGAATATATTAAAAGCCCCGAGGTCTGTTAAAGCTACCAGTACAATAGCGGTTAGACCTGCAGCCGGTCCGGAAACACTTACGTGCGACTGGCTTAAGTAACCTACGGCAATACCACCTACAATACCGGATATAATACCGGAGAAAAGCGGTGCGCCGGAAGCCATGGCTATTCCCAGACACAGTGGTAAAGCAACCAGAAAAACAACAAGACCTGCTGCGAAATCGGATTTCAGGTTTGCAAAAAAGGGCATTTTATCTCTCATAAGAGTTATTTTTTTTTGAAATGAAACATATGTTCCGTGCCGGAAATATAATTCCGGAGAACGTGGTGAAAACTCCTAACCAACCTGTCGGACAGGAATAAAAAAGGTTAAATGAAATGATCAGGGACAGACGGTGAAACGGTGTATTTGTTCATTAAACAAACGCTTACCTGTCCGGCCGATGATAAAAAGAGTTGTTATGTGAAAAAAGAGGTATTATACGAACTCGGGGGGAGGGCAGAATTTATCTACCAGAAAAGAATTGTGGAGAATCTCCACATAACCCGTTGAAGTACTTTCATTAAAAAGAGAGGAAAGGAGAAAACAGGTTTCATGCATACTTTTTATGATACGATCGTCCATAACTTTTATCGTTTCCTTGCTCTCTTCTTCTGTAGCAGAATAGAACATGGAAACGTCAGCATTTTTCTCTATAATGGTAACAATTGCGGGAGTAATTAGGAAAACCCCGAAAAGGACCAGTAAAGAAATGGCAATGCTTTTATATGTTCCGTTCTTAAGTATCAAGAGTTGATTTTTATAAGTTACAAAAATAACAGGATTTTTTTAATCTAGTGTTAAGGAACATTTAAAACTGCGGATGCAGAGGTATTTTTAGGTAGTTGATAACCGGGAACACAGTATTTTACCATATTGATAATGAGTTTGTTGTGGTTTTTCGTGTACGTTGTATACTTTATCGAAGTATTTTGTTATAAACTTCTTTTATATGTGTTGTACGGTGTAATTGGATAATATCTCAGTAAAAAGGGGCACCGCCCTCCCGGATTTTATAAATTTGCCAAAAAGGAAATGTAAATGACCAGGGAACGTGTAGCAGTAAAAGCAATTTACTTCAGCTTATTCAGTAATGCTGCCCTGGCCATTATAAAAGGGGTTACCGGAATTCTGGGGAATTCTTACGCTCTTATAGCAGATGCAATAGAATCCACGACAGATGTATTTTCTTCTTTCCTGGTCTTATTAGGCCTGAAATACGCGGCCAGACCTGCGGATAAAAATCATCCTTACGGACATGGCAAGGCGGAACCTTTGCTTACTTTCGTGGTGGTGGGTTTCCTGATTATTTCGGCGGCGGTCATTGCTCATGAAAGTATAAAAAACATAAGTACGCCGCACGAACAGCCAAAACCTTATACACTTATCGTGTTGGGCGCAATTATTTTATGGAAGGAGATCTCTTATCGTTTCGTAATGCGGCGAAGTACGGAAACAGGAAGCAGTTCCCTGAGGGCCGATGCCTGGCACCACAGGAGTGATGCCATAACTTCGGTTGCCGCATTCATAGGGATATCGATGGCTCTTTTGCTGGGTGACGGATATGAAGCTGCCGATGACTGGGCCGCTCTTTTCGCTTCCGGTTTTATTATTTATAACAGTTATCTGATCTTCAGGCCGGCACTTGGTGAAGTGATGGACGAACAAGTGTACGAAGGGCGTATAAAACGGGTTCGGGAAATAGCCACACAGGTAGATGGTATACTGGCTACGGAAAAATGTTATATCCGTAAGACCGGAATGAAATACCATATCGACTTACATGCTATAGTGGATGCGGAAATTACGGTGAAAGAAGGGCATAAACTCGCCCATGACCTGAAAGATGCTTTGCAGGAGGAAATGCCGGATACGGAGCATATACTTATTCATGTAGAGCCCTTTGATGAAAATCTTACCGATTAGTTACAGATCCGGAGAAGAAAGCCATGTTGCCGGAAACGGATGAATGCCTTGCCCTGAGGTTTTATTAAAGTTCTTTTACGTCTCCCTGTGGCAGCCAGCCTGTTTTTCCGTCAACCAGTTTTATGTGTTTCCAGTCATCCAGTGTTTCCAGTATCTGTACTTTGGTACCGCTGTGAAGCAGAAAAGCCTGTTCGCTTCTGGGATTAGGTTCGGTTTTTACCTGGGATTCTTTGGCAAATACAATGGCAAAGCTGGTATTCGTGTTTTTGTGGAACTGGAAATATGCGATGTATACACTTCCTATCATACAGGCAACCGAAGCAATACTCGACACGAAAAATATTCTTTTCTGGACAGATGAGTTGAGGTAGTAGTAGCAAAGAAAGAATAGTGCTGTCAGAAAGGCAAATCCAATGGCAATCCCTGCCCAGGTATTGTAATGAAAATTCCCGGTCAGATTGTTCCAGGATCTGGAAAACCCTGTTTGCGGAAGAGGTTCTATAGCATCTATAGTCATGTTCCTGGCAAATACGAGATTGTTTTTAACGTCCTGGTCGTCCGGCGAAAGCTGTAATGCCTTTTCATAGTAATAAATGCTTTCCGGTATCCGGGACAGTTTGTAATAAGAATTTCCGAGGTTATAATATACCGCGGCAGAATGCTGGCCATGGTCCAGAATGGCCAGGTAATTTTCAGCGGCCTCTTCGTATTTTCCGTCATTGTACATGGAGGTAGCCTCGTCAAATAGCTTTTTCGGTGACGGGGTCTCCTGAGAAAAACCGGAGAAGTGGAAGAGTAATACTATGACTATAGTCGCTATTCTCATGTTATACTTTCTTAATATCATTTATCGTAGCAGTTTCCTGTTTATTGTGCTTCAGATCTGCTTGTCCATCTGAGAAATTACGGCAACTGCTTTTTCGTAATCCTGTTGCATGGTCACTTCCGATGCGGGAGTGTACCGGGCGAGTTCACAGCTTTGGAGAAGGCCTATAAAGCCTTCCGTGCTTTGCGGGTCTACTTCTTTTTCGTGGAGCAGCGCTGTTATTTTTTCTTTGCTGAACTCAGAAGTCTCGATATGTAACTTCGCCTTCAGATAGTTGTGCAGGGCCTTTTCGAGCGCAATATAGAAATCTTCTTTTTTGCCCAGGGCCTTACGTGCTTCGGACAGGTATTTCCTGGCGAGTTTATTTGCTTTCCGTATTTTGTTACCCTGTACATCCGCCGAAATCTTTTGTTTCTTTTTTATGGCAAATATGGCAATCGGAATAAAGAGAAACGGTAATAACAGGAGGGTGTAGAACAAACCGGATCCGAAGAGATCACTGGTTTCCACAGGTTTCAGGGAAGGGGAAAGTTTGATAAACCGGAACTGGCTGTCGGCGGCAATAACACTTTGCTTGGTATTTCTGGGTAATCCCGGATCGGCAGCAGTTGCCTGCAACGGGCCTTCCGTTACATTTACGGTAGCCTGTTCCGAACGGATGGTCTGATAGGATGCCGTTGACGGATCGAAATACGAGAATGTAATATCCGGAATGGTATACTGGCCTTTAAACTGCGGTACTACCGTGTAGTTATCCGAGACGGAGCCGGACATACCGGAGAGGGAGGTAGAAATGTTTTCCTTGAATTCCGGGCTGTATACCTCCATAGAGCTGGGAAGTTCCATTTTTGGAAGGGAAAACAGCTTAAAATTACCTTTTCCCTGTACTTCTACCCTTAACTGGAACGATTCGGAAGCTTTTAAAGAACTTTTGGAAGGAGTTACCTTAAAGCTGAATTTCCCAACCGCACCGCTGAAATTTGCGGGTTTGCCCTGCTCTGGAAGCGCTTTGACGTTGATAGTCCGTTTTCCGGCAGAGACCGTTTTGTGGGCCTGGGTGTAAAGACGTCCTCCGAATATATCTCTCTTGTTGGTAGGCACGTCTACCGTCACATCCAGGGAAAGGGGCTCCAGGCTCAGTTGGCCTTTTTTCTGCGGGTATAATACTACCTGTTTGAGAACGACATAGCGATAGGGTTTTCCCTGATAGGTGCCATTCTTGACTTCAAAACGCGGAATTTCTATTTCCTGGCTCCAGAAATTGTTGTAAGTCGGGTTGTCCAGGGGGCGGAAGTCGGATACGTTGGTGTCCGGACTTACATAAAGTTTATAAACGACGGTAATCGCTTCGTTGAGGTAGGGGGCTGCTTTAGAGACTTCTGCTACCAGGTGCAGTTTGTCTTCTGCAATGGCCGCCGGGCTGTTTTCTTCACCCGGATTGTCCACGGCAGCCATAACTTCAACGGTTACGGGCATGGTTTTATACGTGTTGCCGCTAATTTCTATCGTAGCCTGTTTGATGGTAAATTTTCCCCTGCTTACCGGGGCCAGAACATAAGAGTAGGTTTTGGAAAAACTGCGTTTGCCGTTTATCCAGGAGTGGCTTACGGACTGGTTAGGTCCCATGACTACGGTAAAGCCTTCAAAATCCGGAGGGGTAAAGTTATCCCCGTCCTTGTTCATTTTAAAATCTACACGCAACCGCTCGTTAACCCCCAGCTTTTCTTTGCTGACGTTGGCTTCGAACTGAACTGTTTCTTCCTGTGCAAAACAAAGCGACGTAAATAACAGTAGTGCGAATAGTATATATATGCTTTTTTTTAGGATCATAGTGTTCTAAATGGCATTAATTTCCCGGTATGGCCGGATCACTTCCGAAGATTACCAGTCTTTTTCGGTCGATGTTTTTGCTCCTTTGGCCTTTTTCGCGTTTAACTTGTCCTGTACCCGTTTTTCTTCTCTGCCCATGGCGTCTAACAGGGCCTGTATTTGTTGCGGAGACAGTTCGCTCTGTCCGGGCTGTGGTTCTCCCTGTCCTTCTTCCGGCTGGCCCTTTTCATCCTGATCATTTTCGTTTTCACCCTGTTCATCATCTCCTTTGTCCCCTTGTTCCTTATCGTCCTCCGGTTGCTGTTGCTCATCATCTCCTTTGTCTCCCTGGTCTTTGTTGTCTTCGCCGCCTTTGTCCTGATCTTGCTTATCCTGGTCCTGTTTGTCTTTGTCCTGATCCTGTTTGTCTTTGTCCTGATCCTGTTTGTCTTTGTCCTGATCCTGGTCTTTGTTGTCCTTATCGTCGCTATTGTCTTCGGGCGGATTTTTCTCCAGCATTTCTTTGGCCAGTGCAAGGTTGTACCTGGTTTCTTCGTCCGCAGGGTCATTTCGGAGAGCTTCTTTATAAGCTTCTATCGCTTTCTGGTATTCTTTGTTTTTCATAAACACGTTGCCCAGGTTGTGATACGCTTTGTGCTTTTCTTCCCGGGTACCTGCGGTTTCCCCTGCCTGTTTGTAGCGGGTAAATGCTTCGCCGAGATTTTCCCTGCGATAATAGGCATTTCCCAGGTTGTATCTGGCAGTAGCATTTTCGGCATTTTTGGCTATGGCCTTTCTGTAACTGACTTCCGCATCTTCAAAATCGTCCCGGGCGAGCTTCTGATTAGCTTCATAAGTGAGACTTTCGGATGCCTGAATTGCTTTTTCTGCGTCCTTATCTTTTCCTTTTTCCTGGGCATAGCTGAGAACAAAAGAGAAAAACAAGGTAGCGGTAAGCCCGTATACCCTTGTTGCTCTCCTGGTGTGGGAGGGATACATGGTTGTGGCGCTATACATGGAAAAAACAGTCATCTTTTGGTAATTTAAGAAGTTAACAGGTTAAACGGGCATTATTTTTCATTCTTTTCATTAAACAGGTTAAGCTTCCGCACCCAGGCGGTCTTTCTTTCCAGAAACAGGAGGTCTAAAATTAAAAATAAAATAGCTGCCCCCAAAAACCATTGGAACTGACTTTTGTAGTCGGCAAACTGTTTTGTTTCGTATTCCTTTTTATCCATCTGGCCGAGGTAGTCCTTCATAAAAGAGACCACATCGGAAGTGTTTCCGCCGTCAATGTATTCCCCGTTACTTTCCTGGGCTATTTCTTTGAGGGTGTCTTCATCCAGTTTGGTAATCACCACTTCGCCCTGCCGGTCCTTTTTGTAGGTCTCGGTAATGCCGTTTCGTTTTATGGGAATAGGGCCTCCTTTGGGAGTACCTACACCTATGGTAACAATACGGATGCCTTTTTGATTGATCTCGTCTATAGCCCGGTCTATACTTTTCTCATGGTCTTCACCGTCGGAAACAATAACCAGTATTTTATTGGTCTGTTCTTCATCATTGAAATAGCCTTGAGCCATGTTAATAGCTTCCCCGATGGCGGTTCCCTGCGAAGAGAGCATGTCTGTATTCATGCCCTGGAGGAACATTTTGGCTGCCGCGTAATCGGTGGTTATCGGTAGTTGAGGGAAGGCTTCTCCCGCATAAGCAATAATACCGATACGATCGCCTGCCAGCTGGTCGATGACCTCGGAAATTAGCCGTTTGGCTTTTTCCAGCCTGTTTGGGGTAATATCTTCCGCGAGCATACTTTTAGATACGTCTACGGCAAACACGATATCGACTCCTTCTCTTTTTACCGTTTCGAGTTTTGTGCCTATTTTCGGGTTTACCAGGGCAAAAGCCATACAGGTGAAGGCAAGCAACAGGGTAATGAGCTTCAGCAGGGGTTTAAAGGTGGAAGTGTCCGGGCTCAGCCTTTTCAGCAGAGAAGTATCCGCAAATTTTTTCTGCGTTCTTTTCTTCCACAATTGCAGAAAAAGAAAGAGCAACACCACCAATGGAATTATGGCGAGCAGATAAAAATATATTTTTTCTTCCAGTACGTACATCCGTTGTGTTTATGGTTTATCTATCGTTCATCGTTCCGGCGTCTGTTTCACGCTCTTTTGTACGGTTGTCCAAACATCTTGCCAATCCGGTTAACAGGTTATCAAATTACACAAAACTTCTGAATACTGTATAACGCATTAATAATTCGAGAAACAATAACACTCCTGCAAGTAAAGCCAGCGGCCGGAATTTTTCATCGTAATTATAATACTTGAATTCTTCTATTTCGGTGGTCTCCAGTTGGTTGATCTCTTCGTATATCTCTTCGAGTTTCCTGTTGTTGGTCGCCCGGAAATATTTACCCCCGGTCTCTTTGGCAATATCTTTCAGCAATTTTTCGTCGATTTCCACTTTTTGCATGCCGTAGCGAAAAGAACCGTCGGGGTTGTATGCTACGGGGGTCATTGCCATGCCGTTGGTTCCCAGTCCTATGGTATACGTTTTTATCCGGTATTCTTTGGCGAGTTCCGTGGCGGTAAGGGGCTCTATAACTCCTGTATTGTTCACACCGTCCGTAAGCAGGATAATTACTTTGCTTTCTGCTTTACTGTCTTTAAGACGGTTTACAGCCGTCGCCAGTCCCATACCTATGGCGGTACCATCTCTCAGGGTTTGAAAATCCAATTGTTCCAGTGTGTTCAACACCAGTGCTTTATCGCTGGTGACGGGGATAGGAGTATAACTTTCTCCCGCGTAGGCCACCAGGCCTATCCTGTCGGTGGGCCTGTTTTTTATGAATTCGGCCACTACTTCTTTGAGGGCTATAAGGCGATTGGGTTTCAGGTCCTTTGCCAGCATACTGGAGGAAAAATCGAGCGCCATAACAATATCGATTCCCCTGGAAGTTTTGGTCCTGGAAGATATATCCAGGATTTGCGGCCTGGCCATTGCCGTAATAAGTGCTGCAAGTGCGAGCAGGCGCATAACAAAAAGCAGCGGTTTTAACCGGGGTAATATGGAACCGCCGGCTTTAAAACCTTTTACGGACGATATCTTCAGGGAGGCCGTTTCCTTTTTCCTCTTGAGCAAATACCATACGACAGCCAGAGGAAGCAATAAAAGCAACCAGAAGAATTGCGGATTGGCAAATTGAATGTTCTCCAGCATTTTTATTGGTTTTTAAAATCGATGGAATTCACGATCCTGTTCTCGATATCCTTAGCATAACGGTCATCTTGTCTGTGAATAATAATGACCTGTTGGAATGCTCCTTTTTCGTTAAAATTCAATATGATGTATTCTCCTTTTACGGTTTTTTCACTGCCGGGAAGGGTAATGTCCATACTGCCGTGAACTTTAATTCCCTTTTTCCCGGAAGGCGTGGTGAATTCGTCTTGCTTGACGATGATATTTTTCGCTCCCTGCTGTTCCATAGTGCCGACAGATCCCTGTATGGCATCTTCCATGTTGAATTCCACACCTTCGCGAAAAGTGGTTACACTTGCGGAAATATGAAAATTGCCGATAAGCCCGCCATAGCTAAATGTCTGGTTGGTACTTATAATCTGTTTAAGGGCATCGGGCAGTTCTACTTCGGTTCGTCGCAACACCTTCGGGGTTTCCAGTACAACGGCAGGGTAGCCGTATTCGCTCGTTACCCATTCGGCGTTGAGCAGTTCGCGGGTAGGGTGTCCGAAAACGGTATCTTTAACCTGGGTAAAGCCGTAATAGACAACAGTACCTCCGGTTGCAAGAAGTAACAGGCAGGCTGCTGCTATTACTATGGTGATTTTTCTTTTTTTGCGGCGTTTTCGCTCCAGTTCGGCTATGTATTCTTCGCGCTGCAGCAATTCTTCTTCCGTGGGTTCCGGAATGGCTTCTTTGGTCCGTACTACTACATTTTCTATGACCTTGCGGTCCTCTTCGGCGACATGCGTATCGGGCCTGGACCTTGCGAATTTCACCAGGTCTGCTTTCTGCAGTACGTTTTTAAAGTTGTTTATTGTGTCCTTTTCCAGGTTCAGCCTTCCGGCCTGTTGCATCATTTCCAGTTTGGTCACCAGTTCTTCGGTGGTGCTTTCCATGGCGGAAATATGAACTTCTTCTTCGAGATAAGCCCTGACGATATTAGTGAGTTCGGAATAGTATTCTTTGTACTGGGATTGTATCAGGTAACGGGATTCTTCCAGTTTTTTAAGCCCGAGCAAAGCCTTGTCGAAGGGAGGGAGAAGAGCTTCTTTTTCTTCCTGGGTAAGAGGTTTTTTACGAATGAAAAACCAGTATATGAGCGCTCCGGCAATGGCCAGTATTACGATAGCCCAGATAATATACCGGACCCATCCGGAATAATTCCCGGATACTTCCGTGAGTGGCTTTATATCGTACATTTTCTGTGCAGTAGTGTCTACGGCAATATCACTCACCATGATCTGCAGGGAATCGGTATAAAATTCCTTGTTGTTGACAATAACTTTTTGTCTGGGAAGGGTATAGTGGCCGGAATCGAACTGGGTAAGCGCGTATTTTCGTATGAGGTTTACCCTGTCTTTGTTGCGAAAGGTGTCTATGTCGGCAGCTTTCACCATTTCCAGGGGACTGAAAGTCTGTCCTTCCGGGAATACGACAAGCGCCGTACTATCCGCATCCACGGCAATTTCGAAGTGCAGTTGTTCACCGATCCGCATCCGGGTAGAATCAATTTCGGAAGTCACCCTGGGAGCATCCTGGGCAACGGAACGTATCGGTGCAAAGAGGAGCATTGCGGCCAAAAGCGCCCCTGCTCCTTTACGAAGGAGAAAAAGTCTTTTTTTTATGGTGAAAAGATCTTTGATCATGAAACGTTCTTAAATTTTTACCTGTGGCCTGTACTGCTTTACGTTCTTCTTTTGAAATATCCCAGTAATTTTTTTACATAACTTTCGTCTACCCTGTTGCTCAGTATCCCGGCGCCGTTCTTGGTAAAGGAATTCTGGAAATAACTTACCCGTTCTTGGTGATAGGCCGCATAATTGTTCCGTACTTTTTTAGACCCGGTGTTTACGGCGACAAGCTCTCCGGTTTCTTCGTCCTCGGCCATGATAAGCCCCAGGTTTGGAAGGCTCTCCTCGTGTCTGTCATACACACGGATACCGGTAATATCGTGTTTTTTACCTACGATCTTCAGGGTGTGGTTGTAATCTTCGGCCATGAAGTCCGAAAGGACAAAGACGATAGCTTTTTTCTTCATTACGTTCGACAGGAATTTGAGGGCTTCGCCAACATCGGTTCTTTTGCTTTCGGACTTGAATTCCAGTAGTTCGCGAATAATGCGGAGTACATGCGATTTTCCCTTTTTCGGGGGGATGTACAACTCTATTTTATCGGAAAAAAGAATAAGTCCTATCTTGTCGTTGTTCTGCAGGGCAGAAAAAGCCAGGGTGGCAGCTATTTCTGTGATTATTTCGTTTTTGAACTGTGCAGTGGTACCGAAAAACTGGCTGCCGCTCACATCTGCAATAAGCATCATAGTGAGTTCCCGTTCTTCTTCAAATACCTTAATATAAGGTTCGTTGTACCGGGCGGTGACATTCCAGTCTATATTACGCACATCATCACCGAACTGGTATTGGCGGACTTCACTGAATGTCATACCCCTTCCTTTGAAGGTAGAGTGGTATTCGCCTCCAAAGATATGATCGGACAACCGGCGTGTCTTGATCTCTATTTTCCTGACTTTCTTAAGTAGTTCTTTGGTATCCATACTGGCCCTTCCTGTTCCCTCCGGGGGAGGGTTTTTTACGATCTAACTCAGGAGCTAGACGTATTTATCTGTTTCATTATTCCCTTAGGAGAAAAAATAGTCATCTTTTGCAATATAAGACCGACATTTTCTAGGGAACTTCTACTTCATTTACAATTTTATTGATGATATCCACAGAAGTTATATTTTCGGCTTCCGCTTCGTAGGTAATACCTATTCTGTGGCGAAGGACATCGTGAACTACCGCTCTTACATCTTCGGGGATTACATAGCCCCTGCGCTTAATGAAAGCATAACACTTGGCCGCACTGGCCAGGTTAATACTTCCCCTTGGTGAAGCCCCGAAGTTGATGAGAGGTTTTATATCGGATAATTTGTATTTTTCCGGGTATCGTGTTGCGAAAATGATATCCAGAATGTACTTTTCGATTTTTTCGTCCATATAAACTTCCCGCATTGCTTGTTGAGCACGGAGTATCTGCTCCAGGGAAACTACGGGATTAACCTGTTCGAAAGCACCTTTCAGGTTGGCCCTGATAATGAGTTGTTCCTCGTCCAGTTTCGGATAGTCTATGACGGTTTTCAGCATAAAACGGTCTACCTGTGCTTCGGGAAGCGGATAAGTACCTTCCTGCTCTACCGGGTTTTGGGTGGCCATTACCAGGAATGGTTTGTCCAGGATGAAAGTTTCATCTCCAATGGTAACCTGTTTCTCCTGCATGGCTTCCAGAAGTGCAGACTGCACCTTGGCCGGAGCCCTGTTTATTTCATCCGCCAGGACGAAATTCGCGAAGATAGGCCCCTTTTTGATAGAAAAATCATTTTCTTTAATGTTGTAGATCATAGTTCCGACCACATCGGCCGGAAGCAGGTCCGGGGTGAACTGTATCCTGCTGAAACTACCGTGCACTGCTTTGGCAAGCGTATTAATGGCTAGGGTCTTTGCCAGTCCCGGAACTCCTTCCAGGAGAATATGCCCCTGTGCCAGAAGCCCGATCAACAGCCGTTCTACCATGTGCTTCTGCCCCACAATGACCTTGTTCATTTCCAAGGTCAATAGGTCGACAAAAGCACTCTCTTTTTGTATTTTTTCATTGATAAGACCAATATCTGAAGTCCTGTTATCTTCCATCGATTTAATTTTTTCCGCCGTGAATATACTAAACCTAGCTATTACGATGCAAATTGAAAAATTAATTTAGAACCGGACAGTTAATTTATAGTTAAAAAATAAAATAGTATTTCGCTAATAACGTACTCTTTGCAAAAAATTATGATAAATTAACGACCGTGAATAATTTCCGGGAAATTTTAGAGAAGAATTTAAGGAAATAAGTAAATAAATCGGAATAGGAAGGGGTGTTTGATCGTGGGTTGTTTTTTTATCGGCGGGTTTACGCTCTTCTTTTATAATTGATGGGAATAAGAAATCCGGAAAGGTGCCTCGTACGAACAATTTCAGGCCCTTCCCGGATTTGTTTGTTTTACATGTCGAGATCTATAGTGCCGATATCCGATATTTCTCCGTTCGTGACAGTTATATTTTCAATGTTTACCACAGATAGCCCTGATTCGGAATCCGGTAGTAAAGTTACCGTATAAGTGCCTTCCGGTACACCGTAAAGTGAAAATGCACCATCCGTATCGGTGTAAGCGGAAATAATTTCTCCTTCGCCGGTTTCTACCGAAGCCAACACCTGAAAATCCGCTGGAGATACTGTGCCGGTAATAATTCCGGATGAAACTTCCGTACTTACCCGTATTACCGGTTTAAGAATAAATTGACCGGAAGTTCCGGCGTTTACAATAGATTGTTCTACGTCAAAATCAAGTATAAAATTATAGGTAAAACCCGCTTCGAGAGTTTCATGTATATTAAGTTTTAAACCCGACTGTTGGGCACTTGGTGTTGTAAGCGGAATTTCCGTTGCGTCTATAACAAGACTATTTTCATTTCCCAGTACCAGGCGCATTTGCTCTAATTTTCCCGCGGGAATATCATTCTCAACAAGAAGGGCATTGATTCCTCCGGTAAGTTCCAGAAGGTTATAGACCTTAGCTTCAACCGGGCCTATGCTCTCCCAATTGTCTTCTCCGTCACTGTTTTCCCATTTGATTTGTACATCCTGTACATCGATGTTAACGGCTTCGTAATCGCCGGGAGCATCTGTCAGTTTAACCGATACCCTGGCTGTTTGTTCGTTATTGTCATCGTCATCGCTGCACGAAGTAATCAGAAACATGCCGGAAAACATGACAATCGCTAGGAATTTTAAATGTTTCATAATGTCTGGTGTTTGTTAGTTAATGAACTCGTCGTTAAGCTTTTTGTGGTTACTGTAAAGACAGCTAAAAAGGGAACGAGTAAAAAAGTTAAGAGACTGTCTGAGAAAATACCTGTATTTTTTGGTTTACCGGTGTTATCAACTCTTTAACTAATTATAAAAAACAAATTTTCTAAAAAGGTTAACGATCATTTCAATAAGTAATTCCACATGTGAGAATCTTATGTTGAAACGGTTTAATTTTTAATATATTGTTCACGGATGCCTATAGAATAAAGTGTTACTTTTATACACGGGAATGTGATACGAACCGGAAAAATCGTAAAATAGTTCACCGTGATAACGGTTAACCTGGCATGTTGTATGTGCCGGTATTTACCGTAATTTGAGGACAGCCGTAAACAATCGTTTTTTTATGAAAGATGAAAAAATAGAATTTTCCAGGATTATTGCAGGTACGATGACCTGGGGAAGTTGGGGGAAAAAGCTATCGGGGAAAGAAATGGAAGAGCGTATGTACCATTGCCTGGAAAATGGGATAACTACTTTTGACCATGCCGACATTTACGGCGGATATACAACAGAAGAAGAGTTCGGGAAAGCTTATGCGAAAAGTAGTATCGCAAGAGAGGATATTCAGTTGATTTCCAAGTGTGGAATTCAGTACGTATGTGAAAATCGGGACAATAAGATAAAGCACTACAATTATACGGCCGACTATATTGTGGAATCCGTAGAACAGTCGCTTCGTAACCTCCGTACGGATTACCTGGACTTGTTATTGCTGCACCGTCCGAGTCCTTTGATGGACCCGGGTGAAATAGCCACGGCGGTGGAGAAGTTGCGTTTTTCAGGTAAGATCAAAGATTTCGGGGTGTCAAACTTTACCCCTTCGCAGATGGATCTTATTGGGGCCGTTGTAGAGGTGAGTGCAAACCAGATAGAATTTTCCATTACCGAATTTGATGCCATGCATAACGGAACCCTGGACTATTTGATGGTGAAAGGGATACTTCCTATGGCATGGAGCCCTCTGGGAAGAACATTTCGTGAGAAAACACAGCTAACGGACAGGATACAGCAACTTTTAATGGACCTGGTGGTGAAATATCGCGTTTCGGCCGACCAGCTTTTGCTGGCCTGGATACTGAAACATCCGGCAGGGATACACCCGGTGATAGGTACAACCTCCCCGGAACGGATAATCAATGCGGTAAAAGCTCCGGAGGTAGATATGGAAACAGAAGATTGGTTTTCGTTACTCGTAGCCAGCCAGGGACACAAAGTTCCGTAAATCCCATTAAATGGGTCTTATTTCCCAATGCCTGTCCTGATCCCGATAATTATCGGGATTGCCCCGAGTTAGTTGATTGATAATATAAAAACAGATTAACAACAGAATAATGTTCAGAATACGATGAATGAGGAAAAACACGATGATAAACAACGGCAACTCACAGCCCTTATAACGGGGGCAACCAGCGGTATAGGAAGAGCTACGGCAAGGGCTTTTGCCCGGGAAGGGATACGGCTGGTGCTATGTGGCAGGAGACCGGACCGTCTGGAAAATCTTAAAATAGAGTTGGCTGGTTTTACCGATGTACATACCCTGCAGTTCGATGTGAGCCGGAGGAAAGAAGTTTTTGAAGCTATAGAGAGCCTTCCCGTGTCATTTTCGGAAATTGATATACTTGTAAACAATGCCGGCAATGCCCATGGGCTCGATCCTGTTCAGTCCGGAAATATGGACGACTGGGATGCTATGATAGACAGTAATGTCAAGGGGCTTTTGTATGTTTCCAGGGCGGTAATGCCGCAAATGGTTAACCGGCAAAAAGGACATATAATTAATATAGGGTCCGTAGCGGCTAAAGAAGTGTATGCAGACGGCAATGTATACTGCGCCAGTAAACACGCCGTAGATGCCATAACACAGGGAATGCGGATCGACATGAATGCAAGCGGGATAAGGGTCGGGGCCATACATCCGGGGCTTGTGGAAACCGAATTCAGCAAAGTCAGGTTTAAAGGAGACGAAGGCAGGGCGGATACGGTGTACCAGGGGTTTAAATCTCTTCAGGCAGAGGATATAGCCGATATTATCCGGTTTGTGGTTACCAGGCCCTACCATGTAAACATTGCGGATCTGCTGGTGTTTCCGACAGCGCAGGCCAGTAGTAAACTGGTGCATAAAACGAATATGTAAAAAAGAAAAAAATGCCCGGATGAGATTTCGCAGCAATGGTTGGAAACGATCGTTTTGATGTGGAAATGTCCGGCAGTGTTACAAGACAGCCATGATTAACAAACGCCTTTTAGTAAAAAACCTTTTGGCACATAACGATGAAAACAGCTTTTACGATAAAAAGCGTTTCATCAATATTGGCGAAAGAGAAGGGAAGGCTAAATTTCTGAAACATGTCTGTGCACTTGCAAATTCCAATCCCAATAATAACTCCTTTATCGTGGTGGGAGTGGAGGACGAAGATAATATTATAGTCGGGACCGACTTCTTTGACGACAGCAAAATACAGAATCTCGTCAATGCCTACCTGGATAATCCTCCCCTTATTTCCTATGAAAATATTCCGTTCCCGCACCTGCCCGAAGGCAAAGTCGTAGGATTGGTGACCATACGGTCCAACGGAAAGCTGTGCTCCCTGCGCAGGAATATCTGGAAATATTATGGCGGGTCTGTTTTCTTCAGGGACGGCAGTATGAGTATGCCCAAGGTGTTCGATATAAAAATAAAGGACACCAATTCCAAAGTGGTAGCGGAGATAGAGCAGCATGCCCGGAATAACATAGAACTTACCCTGAACGGGGTCATAGATTTTATAAACAATAAGCACCGGGACCTGGAATCCCATTACAAGGTGTTCAAAGAGCAATTTGTGGTCTGTTGGGCCGGAATAACCAAAAAGGTAAGTGAGCCCGGAGTCAAGGGAACGGAGAAAGTTTATTATTCGCGGGTGGATATAGAACTTATTAATGAACAGGTACGGTTGTTTTACTCTGCATTGGATGAGGTGGAGATAAAAACGGATGACAATTCCTTTTCTACTACCGAATACATACACCTGGGACTCAATCATCAGCGGAAATACTACCCGCTGGAAACCGTAACTATAACGTTTAACGATAACGGTTCCTATAAAATAGACAGTATTCTTATTTTTGAACCCCCGCAGTACGACAAGAAATTACTGCATCACGTGTATAATACCAATAATGTGTTGCTGGAGAAAATAAAGAAAGGGATTTCTCTTGGTGCTGCCGAAAAAAAAGATGTGGAAAACTTGCCGGCAACCTACTTGATATGTGCGCTGAACGGATTTGAAGATGCTAAAGAAAAACTGGAAAAATACCGCGGAATTGTGAAAGAATACGACCGTAGCGTATACGAATCTCTGAAAGAGTCGCTGAGGGTATTGCGAAAAGTGAAGTATAGTTAAATATATCCTTTCCGGCTTTAAGGAAAGAGTCTGGGGATGTACGGACAGAACAGAAAAGATTAAAATGAGTAAGACATTTGTTATTGGAGACATTCACGGAGCTCTGCGGGCACTGGAGCAGGTTCTCGAAAGAGTGGAAATTAAGAAAGAAGATACTTTGGTTTTTCTGGGGGATTATGTAGACGGATGGAGCGAATCTCCGCAGGTTATAGATTTTCTTCTGGAGCTTGAAAATACCCGTACGTGCTTGTTTCTACAAGGAAATCACGACGATTTTTGTTATAAATGGCTCCGGAAGGGGGAGAGTAACGAGCAGTGGCTGTACCATGGCGGGCAGGCCACCAAAGATGCGTATCGGGGTATAGGGGAAGCTACCAGGAAGCGGCACATGGATTTTTTAGATCGGTTGCATAACTACCACCTGGATGCCGAAAACAGGTTGTTTCTGCATGCCGGTTTTACAAATCTCCGGGGAGTGGAACACGAGTATTTCCCGGAAATGTTTTACTGGGACAGGACCCTGTGGGAAATGGCATTGTCTCTCGATACTTCCCTGGATAAGGAAGAATACCGGTATCCGGCAAGGCTATCGCATTACAACGAAATCTATATAGGGCATACCCCCGTTACACGAATTGGGAAAATGACCCCGGTAAATGCGGCGAATATCTGGAATGTAGATACCGGAGCGGCCTTTAAGGGTCCGCTTACCATTATGGATGTGGATAGTAAAGTATTCTGGCAAAGCGATCCGGTGTGGGAATTGTATCCCGGGGAGAACGGGAGAAATTAAAATTTTCGCTCTTTAAACTGCCGGTAGAGTAGTTTGAAATCTATTTTTCCGCCTGTCATTTTGAGGTGGTCTATGATAATGACGGAACGGTGTATTTTTCGCTGTCCGTCTTTTACGGTATGGACAATATGGAGAAGGGTCCGCTTTTTCCCTGGTGTCAGTGCTTCGAAAAAATGTTCTCCTTCGGGATCGGAATCCAGAACTGCCCGGAACTCGTCGTCCATAGGCATGCCGTAGGTGGAAGTGTCCGGTTCCAGTGCAAGGTGTATTTCTTCGTTCGGATGCAGCCCGAGCTGCTTTAATTCCTTTTTGTTTATCAATATATAATACGAGCCGTCCCCTCTGGGCATGAGGGCGCAATGTTTCTTCACCTTGCCGTTCATGGTGCACAGTACTCTTTTATCCGTGGTCTTTGCGATCAATGTCTTTGCTATGGCATCCGGTACCGGGGCAATGAGTGTCCATAGCGGGGAATCGATTTTTACCAGGACGGAAGAAAAGGTTTCCATAGGCAAGGTTTATAATAGCTTTGCCGTAATTATACGAAGAGTGCTTTTAGCTCCGTGGCGTCATTGGGTTTCATCTTGCCCGCGAGAACCAGGCTGAGTTGTTTACGACGTAAAGCCGCATCGAAACGTGATTTATCCAGGTCGGTTTCCGGTTTTATGGAAGGGACGGTGACAGGTCTCCCTGTTTCATCTACCGCTACAAACGTATATATGGCTTCGTTGGCTTTTGTCCTGGAGCCACTTTCCCGGTCTTCTATCCAGACATCTATAAAAACTTCCATGGAGCTTTTAAAGGCCCTGGATACCGCAGCGTCTACGGTAACCACACTGCCCAGGGGGACTGCCCTGTTAAAGGCCACGTGGTTTACGGATGCGGTAACTACGATTCTTCTGGAATGTCTTCGCGCAGCAATACTGGCAGCCCTGTCCATTCTTGCCAGTAATTCCCCTCCGAAGAGGTTGTTCAGAGGATTTGTCTCACTGGGCAGGACAAGGTCGGTCATTATAGTTCTGGATTCTCCTGGAGTTTTTGCTTGCATTGTAGTGTAAGTGTATGAATTTTTGCAAATGTACAAAAATTATGTATCGGAGATGACAGCCTATGACCTCTTGGAAGGCACGAGAAAAGGAGTGTCTAACATGTGTTTTTCATATCCCGGGCTTCGTGTAGGAGTTGCCGGAAACTGGTTGTTAATATTCCTTTCCTGTCTCTGACAGGAGAGGGGGCGGAGGTGTATTTTACTGCAGGCGTATGGGTTAATTTTCGGAGATAAGGAGCCATGCTTCCGGAGCTTCGGGTTTGACCTTGTTCAGAAAGTTAATAGCTTCCCTGGCGTTCGTATAGCTTCCGAAGGTTACCTGGTGTAAGCCGTATTTTGTGGGATCGAGACGCTCCGGGGTATATCCTTTAGCCGAAAGCTCTTCCATTTTCTTTTCTGCATTTTCTTCCACGCGGAATGCACCTGCCACTACGTAATACAAAGGTTTTTTCGTTGCCTTAAGTGTAATGGAGGGCAGGCTCATGGGTGTAGTGTCGAAAAAAGTGGCCTGTTGTATGGTTTTTTGCAGTTGTTCCTGTGCTTGCTGTTCGGCCATCTGTATTTGCAACTGTTCCTTTTGTTGTCTCATTTTCAAGGATTGGTATCCTATGGTGCCAACAGAAACAGAAAGCAGCAGAATAGCGGCGTATTTAAGGTAAGACCTTTTTCGTGTACGTCTCTCCGGGGTGAAAAGTATGGGGACTTTTTCCTCCAGTAATTCCACTTCCTCTTTGAGGAGCTCCCTGGTAATCTCCCGCGAACTTACGGAACTGAGTCCGAAAGAATCCGTCAGGTAGTTCGTTTCGGTGAATGGCTGGAATTGTATGCTCCCTTCTTTGTTAAGCCAGAGAAGACCGATGTTTTTCAGCAATAGCTTTTCTCCCTGCTCCAGCGGTACTCTCCAGGAAAGAGCAGCTTTCTTTACGTTTTTTGTCGCTTCTTCGTACGGAATACCTTCCGTTTCGGAAATGTGTTTTATCAGTAATCCGTCGTTGGAAACGAGTTGGGCGTTAAAGGAAATAACCTTCGAAGGTGGAAAAAAAGTATGATTGTGTATCCTTGCGGACCTGAACTGGGTTAAAAATGAACCGAATTCCGGAACGGTAACGCATGAATACCTGTATAATAACTCGCTGATGTAGTGATCTAACTGCATAAAACAAAGATGGCGATTTTTTCCGGGTTGTAAAAGAAGAGGGATTAAAAATTTATTAACAGTTGTGGTTTGCAGGTGTTCAGGTTGGGAGAATATTCTTATTTTTACGGGGTATACCACCATCCCCAAAAAGAATTCTGTTTTAAAACACCTGATAACCAACCAAGTTATGAGTGCAACCGAATTGCTTTATATTCTCGCATTGCAATATGCCCCGAAAGTAGGAGATATCACTGCCAAAAAGCTTATTGCGCATTGCGGAAGTGCGAGGGCCGTCTTTGAAGAACGGCCGGACCTGTTGCAAAAGATAAACGGTGTGGGCAGATATGTTACGGAAAATCTTCGCAGACCTGAAAACCTCCGTGCGGCGGAAGAGGAATTACGTTTTATAGAAGAAAATAGTGTGGGATGGGCGTATTTCGAAGATGAAAACTATCCGGAAGCGTTGAAGCACTGTGTAGATGGTCCCGTATTGTTATTTAGTTCCGGGAGCATGGATCTGAAGCGGAAAAAGATGATCAGTATTGTCGGTACCAGGCGAATTACGACATATGGAAGGTATTTCTGTGAACGTCTTATTGCCGAACTGGCGCCTTTGGATCCGGTTATTGTCAGCGGGTTTGCTTATGGTGTGGATATAACCGCGCAAAAAGCCGCAATGAAAAACGGTTTGCAGACCATAGGCTGCCTGGCTCATGGCCTGAACCAGGTATATCCCAAAGCACACAAGCAATATGTTGAGCAGGTAGAGTCCAACGGAGGCTTTGTTACCGACTTCTGGAGCAGCAGCAAGCCCGAAAGGGAGAATTTCCTCAGGCGGAACCGTATCATTGCCGGGTTGTCCGAAGCGACTATTGTTATAGAATCTGCCGAAAAAGGCGGGAGCCTGGTAACGGCAGACATCGCTCATTCCTATAACAGGGAAATATTTGCTGTGCCGGGCCGGACGGACGACAGGTATAGTACGGGGTGTAATAACCTGATCAAAAGACAGAAGGCGCATATGCTCACTTCGGTAGAGGATCTGATCTATGTGATGGGCTGGCACCGGGAGTTACGGGCAGATCCGGCTCCGGAAGAACATACCGGGATAAATGACAGGAAGTCGCGGGTTGTACAGCCCGGTCTTTTTATGGAATTGGATGATGTGGAAAAAACGATCTATGATTTTCTTAGTGAGAATGGCAGGGAATTGCTCGATATAATTGCATTGCAATGCGGAATCCCGGTCTATAAAGTGTCGTCTACCCTCCTGAATATGGAAATGAAAGGAGCGGTGAGGCCCCTTCCGGGAAAATTATTCGAAGCGGTGGAGTAAAGCGGGGAGTTCGCGCCCCGGGGTAGTTGACTTCCTGCTTCGTACTTCTAACTTCATACTTTTCTCAGTATCCTATTTTACTTCTTACCCTTTTCAGTACTTCTCCTGCCACTTTTCTGGCTTTTTCCGCGCCAAAGGCAAGTGCCTGGTCTATCTCGTCCGGGTGGTTCATGTAGTAGTGAAAGCGTTCGCGTTCGGCAGCAAATTTTTCCGCAATCAGTTCGTAAAGGGCCTGCTTGGCATGGCCGTATCCGTACCCGCCTTTAATGTAGTTTTGACGCATGGCTTCTACCTGGTCCGGTGTGCCGAGTATTTTGTACAGGGCAAAAACGTTGCAGGTGTCCGGATTTTTGGGTTCTTCGAGGGGGGTACTGTCCGTTTCGATGCTCATCACCCGCTTGCGGAGTTGTTTGTCCGGGAGGAACAGGTTTATGGTATTCCCGCGCGATTTGCTCATTTTGCCACCATCCGTGCCCGGTATATATTGGGTGTTTTCCTGTACTTTTCCTTCGGGAATAACAAAAGTTTCACCCATTTTAGAGTGGAACCTGGTGGCTACATCCCTGGTGATTTCCAGGTGCTGCATCTGGTCTTTCCCCACGGGGACGATTTCGGCATCATACAGAAGAATGTCTGCGGCCATAAGCATGGGATAGCTGAACAAACCCGCATTGACATCTTCCAGCCTGTCTGCCTTGTCTTTAAAAGAATGGGCGAGTGTGAGCCGCTGAAACGGGAAAAAACAACTGAGATACCAGGCGAGTTCGGCAGTTTCCGGAACATCGCTCTGGCGGTAAAAAACCACTTTCTCTATATCCAGTCCGAAAGCGAGCCAGGTAGCGGCAACGTTATAGGTGTTTTGTCGTAGTTCCTCTCCGTTTTTTATCTGTGTCAGGGAGTGCATGTCCGCTATAAACAAAAAAGAGTCGTTTCCGGGTTGTTCTGACATTTGTATCGCGGGGAGTATTGCTCCCAGGATGTTTCCCAGGTGAGGTGTTCCCGTACTTTGTATGCCTGTTAGTATTCGTGCCATAGTTTTTTAGTCTCTCGTATTACACCTCTGTCGTCATCTTTTGCAGACCGGTGTTTCGCGGGGTTTGTTAGTATCGCAAATTCACGGATGTTTTTCATACCTTTCCGGGCCGTTAGGCGGATGAGGTGTTTTTAAAAGCGTTTTGCAAACGTTTTTTGTGAACAAGCGGGAATTATTGCCCTGCAAAATAAAAACAAAATAAAAACATTTGCCGCAGAATGGAAGATAAATTTTGAGAGTGTAGGAGGAGAAGGGCAGCCGGGAAGTAGAAAAACCGCTTTTGCTATACTGTAAAAGCGGTAAGGTAATTCGAACCATAATTTTTGAGGGACGAGCTATCTTTTAAACAACCCGACAATGAAAAGGACGACGACAGCACCGATAATCCCGGTAATGAGGTCCCCGAGTATACCGGAGCCTATGCTGATGCCCATAACCCCGAAAAGCCAGTTTCCTACAAATCCTCCCAGGATACCCAGAAGAATGTTAATAAGTACGCCAAATCCGCCGCCTTTCATAATTTTGCCGGCCAGCCATCCGGCGATGGCTCCAATAATAATTGCATATAACATAACAGGAATATTTAAAAGTTTTCATCTAAATATATGAATTTTTTTTAAAAGATTAACTTTGAATTATGATGAAATTACTTCGATACCCCTTTGTAATTATCTGGCGAATATGGTTCTATGTACTTATGCTCTGTACTATTATACTTCTTTCTCCCCTGTTTTTGGTACTTACTTCGTCCGACAGGTATTACCATCATTTCTTCTGGCTGGTACGAAATATCTGGGCCAATGTTATCCTGTACGGCATGGGGTTTTATCCTGTAATTGAAAGGGAGCAGGAAGTAGAACGCGGTAAGAGCTATGTGCTAATTGCCAACCATACGAGTATGACCGATATCATGCTTATGTTAAAAGCTTCCCGGAACCCTTTTGTGTTTGTAGGGAAAAAGGAACTGGCCAGAATACCTGTTTTCGGTTTTTTTTACAAACGGGCATGTATAATGGTAGACAGGAACAATATAAAAAGCCGTACAGAGGTTTATGAACGAGCTAAAAAACGCCTGGATAACGGGTTGAGTATTTGTATCTTTCCGGAGGGAGGTGTTCCGGAGGAAGATGTATTTCTCGACGAATTCAAAGACGGGGCTTTCCGGTTGGCCATAGCTTACCAGATACCCATAGTGCCTATGACCTTTGCGGATAATAAAAAGAGGTTTTCCTATACCTTTTTAAGCGGTAGTCCGGGGATTATGCGGGCAAAAGTGCATACTTTTATAGAAACTGCCGGGCTTACGGTGAATGACCGTATGGAATTAAAGACCCAAACCAGGAAAATAATCGGCGAGCAGTTGCATGCGTTTGAAGCGGAAGAGGAGAAGGGTAGGTAAAAGTTCGTTTTTCCGTTAATAACTACTTTTTATGTCTCTTTTCCCGGTGCCAAATAATCCGTAATTTTACCCTGCATATTTTTTGGGTCCGGGACATTGTTTTTTTATCCGGATCCGGACATGTTGACCAGGTCCGGTTAAAAGTTTACGCGTATTTCATGTTGCCTTAGCGAAGGCCTTCAGCCGAAATACCACCGGGCCGTAATCGTAAAAAATCCTGCCTCTGGCAGACCACACAAACCACAACCCTTATGTACCTTATTTTCGATACCGAGA
The DNA here is from genome assembly GCF_052983315.1 of Sinomicrobium endophyticum. Lineage (NCBI taxonomy): Bacteria > Pseudomonadati > Bacteroidota > Flavobacteriia > Flavobacteriales > Flavobacteriaceae > Sinomicrobium > Sinomicrobium endophyticum. The sequence continues at coordinate 200,183 of NZ_JBRKIS010000039.1, read as the reverse complement.
CTACCGGATTGCCAAAACGCTGGGATGCCCCGTTAACCGATACGGATAACTGGCCCCGTTGCGTGCAGATAGCCTGGCAGTTACATGACGATATGGGGAACCTCGTAGAACACGGGGACTACCTTGTGAAGCCCGAAGGATTTAATATTCCTTTTGATGCGGAACGGGTGCATGGAATATCTACCGAGCTCGCTGAAGAAGAAGGTGTGAGGCTTAGGGAAACACTGGAAAAATTTAATACCGCCCTGGGAAAAACCAAATTTATAGTCGGGCAGAATGTAGGGTTTGATGTTAATATCATGGGGTGCGAATTTTATCGGGAAGGAATGGATTCGCCCCTTTCTTCCCTGCCCGTGCTGGACACCTGTACGGAAATCACGGCGGAATTTTGCCGTATACCGGGAGGTCGCGGCGGAAAATTTAAGCTTCCCACGCTGACCGAGCTCCACGAAAAACTCTTTGGAGAGGCATTTGGCGAAGCCCACAATGCCACGGCCGATGTGGAAGCCACTACACGCTGTTTCTTTGAGCTTATCCGTATAGGAGAAGGATTTACCGAAGAAGAGCTTGACGTACTCCCGGGGTATTTTGAAAGATTTCGCGAAGCCAATCCGCAGGAGATACAGCTTATAGGGCTGGAACACATTAACCTGAAAGCTGCTTCCGATGCCATTCGCAAGAGGATACAGAAAGAACAGGGCACGGATATTTCCAGGCAGGAACTGGAGGAAAACAAGGAAGAACTCAAAAAGCTCGACTTTGTACACCTGCACAACCACACACAGTTTTCGGTATTGCAGGCTACTTCCAGCCTGCCCGATATGGTTGCCGCCGCTGCCCGTGAGAAAATGCCCGCTGTAGCCCTTACCGATCACGGTAACATGATGGGAGCTTTTCATTTTGTTAAAGAGATAGGTAACTATAACAAGGCGGTAAAAGCAAGGAATGCAGAGGCGGTGGAGAAGGGAGAAGAGGCTGTTGAAGTAGAGATAAAACCCATTGTGGGGTGTGAATTTTATGTGTGTGAGAACCACCTGGATAAGAGCCGTAAAGACAACGGTTACCAGGTAGTTATGCTGGCAAAGAACAAAAGAGGGTATCACAACCTGGCAAAGATGTCCTCCGTAGCGTATACGCAGGGGTTTTATTATGTGCCCAGGATTGACAAGAAAGTTGTTGAGAAATACAAGGAAGACATTATCGTACTTACCGGTAACCTTTACGGTGAAGTGCCCGGTAAAATACTGAATGTCGGGGAAAACCAGGCAGAAGAAGCCCTGTTGTGGTGGAGGGAGCAGTTCGGAGAAGACCTCTACATAGAACTGATGCGCCACGGACAGGAAGACGAGGACAGGGTAAACAATGTCCTTGTGCAGTTTGCCAGGAAGCACGACATAAAAATGGTAGCTACCAATAATACCTTTTATATTACCAAAGAAGATGCCAATGCGCACGATATTCTTCTCTGTGTAAAAGACGGGGAAAAACAGGCTACACCTATCGGGAGAGGACGAGGATACCGTTACGGTCTGCCGAACCAGGAATATTATTTTAAGTCCGGGGAAGAGATGAAAACCCTTTTTGCCGATCTTCCGGAAGCTATTTCCAATATCCGGGAAGTAGTGGATAAGATAGAGCCTTATGAATTGGCGAGGGACGTGTTACTGCCAAAGTTTAATATACCGGAGCAGTTCCAGGATGCACAGGATAATGAAGACGGGGGGAAAAGAGGAGAGAATGCCTATCTGCGGCATCTTACCTATGAAGGGGCCAAGAGGAGATACCCGGAGATTACCGAGGAAATAAGGGAACGTCTCGACTTTGAACTGAGCGTTATCGAACGTACAGGATATCCCGGGTACTTTCTTATTGTACAGGACTTTATCGCTGCGGCAAGGGATATGGGAGTCTCCGTAGGACCCGGCCGTGGCTCGGCAGCAGGTTCGGCAGTTGCATACTGTCTCGGCATTACGAATCTCGATCCCATAGCTTACGATCTCCTTTTTGAGCGTTTCCTCAACCCGGACCGGGTGTCCATGCCCGATATCGATATCGACTTTGACGATGAAGGGCGAAGCAGGGTTATGGATTACGTTATAGAGAAATACGGGGCAAACCAGGTAGCCCAGATCATTACCTACGGTACTATGGCGGCCAAATCTTCCATCCGGGATACAGCCAGGGTGCTGGACCTTCCCCTGGGAGATGCCGACAGGATAGCCAAGCTCATTCCCAATATGAAGCTGGCCAAAATATTTTCTTTGGATGACAATAAGCTGAAAGCCAGTCTCCGTTCGGATGAACTCTTAAAGGTAAACGAACTGAAAAACCTTGCCGAAGGAGCTGATCTCGAAGCACAGACGATAAAACAGGCACAGATACTGGAAGGTTCCGTACGGAATACCGGGATACATGCCTGTGGAGTTATCATTACCCCGGACGATATAACCAATTTTGTCCCGGTGTCCATAGCCAAAGATTCCGACCTGTACGTTACACAGTTTGACAACTCTGTGGTGGAAAGTGCGGGCTTGCTGAAGATGGACTTCCTCGGGTTGAAAACACTGACCCTGATCAAGGATACGGTAAAGCTTGTGAAATACAAGCACGATATAGACCTCAACCCGGATGATTTTCCGCTGGACGATCAAAAGACATACGAGCTCTTTCAGCGCGGGGAAACGGTGGGGATATTCCAGTACGAATCCCCCGGGATGCAGAAATACATGAAGGAACTGAAGCCGACGGTCTTTGCCGACCTCATAGCCATGAACGCGCTGTACCGTCCGGGACCTCTGGAATACATCCCCAGTTTTATCAACCGGAAACACGGTAAAGAGGAAATTACTTACGATCTTTCTGCAATGGAAGAGTACCTGCAGGAAACCTACGGTATTACGGTTTACCAGGAGCAGGTGATGTTGCTGTCGCAAAAACTCGCCGGGTTTACCAAAGGTGAAGCGGACGTATTGCGGAAGGCGATGGGGAAAAAGATATTTGCCCTGCTGGAACAGTTAAAACCAAAATTCCTGGACGGCGGGGAAAAGAACGGTCACGACAGGGCTGTCCTGGAAAAAGTATGGAAAGACTGGGAAGCTTTTGCCAGTTATGCCTTTAATAAAAGTCACTCTACCTGCTATGCCTGGATCGGTTACCAGACAGCATACCTGAAAGCCAACTATCCTGCGGAATATATGGCAGCAGTACTTTCCAACAACATGAACGATATCAAATCGGTCTCCTTCTTCCTGGAAGAATGTAAGCGTATGGGGCTGAATGTTCTCGGGCCTGATGTAAACGAATCCTTTTACAAATTTACCGTAAACAAAGACAATGCCATACGTTTTGGAATGGGTGCCATTAAGGGAGTTGGCCGTGGCGCTGTAGAAACCATTGTGGAGAACAGGGAATCCGGGCCGTACCGCTCCGTATTTGACCTGGCCAAGCGGTTAGATCTTCGGGCTGCCAATAAAAAAGCATTTGAAAATCTCGCCCTTGCCGGTGGTTTCGATTCTTTTGATGAAACGCACCGCGCCCAGTATTTTCACGATGAAGGTGATGGTATTGTTTTTCTGGAAAAAGTAATGCGTTATGCTGCCAAATACCAGGAAAACGAAAACTCCTCACAGGTGAGCCTTTTCGGAGAAGCCAGTGAAGTACAGATCCCCGAACCCGTGGTGCCGCCTTGTGAAGAATGGGGGACCATGGAAAAACTCCGACGGGAGAAAGAGGTTGTAGGGATATATATATCCGGCCATCCGCTGGACGATTTCAAAACCGAAATGCGTTATTTCTGCAACGGTAGTTTAGGTCTGCTGAACGAACTGGAGAACTATACCAACAGAGAACTTTCGCTGGCGGGGATCATAGCCGATGTGCAACACAGGACTTCCAAGAACGGTAAAGGATGGGGTATTTTTATTGTAGAAGATTATACCGATAGTTACGAGTTTAAGATCTTCGGAGAGGAATATCTCAAATTCAGGCATTTCCTGATGGTGAATTCCTTTATCTATATGAAAGTGTTTATCCGCGAAGGCTGGGTCAACAGGGATACCGGTCAGCGGGGAGATCCCCGCCTGCAGTTCAACAGCATGCAGTTGTTGCAGGATGTTATGGAGGCCTATGCAAGAAAATTGACCATACATCTTAATATCGAAGACCTGGAAGATTCCAAGATCCGGGTGCTCAGGGACATCATACAAGAGCATAAGGGAGATCACGCGCTGAGCTTTACAGTGTATAAAATGGATGAAAAACTAAAACTCTACATGCCCAGCCGGAAGAAAAAGGTGCGTATTTCGAACGAACTCCTTACGGAACTGAGCAAGAGTGACCTGGTGTATAAGCTGAACTAATTTCCTGCAAAGAGATAAGGATGTCAAAAGATGCGGATGTAATTATTGCGGGAGGCGGAGCGGCGGGTTTTTTTGCCGCTGCCCATATAGTGGAGGCCCTGCCGGGAACAAGGATAGTGATATTGGAGAAAAGCGGGGAAGTGCTTTCTAAAGTGAAAATATCCGGCGGCGGGCGATGTAATGTCACCCATGCCGAATTTGCCCCGCGCGAACTGGCAGCCAATTATCCTCGGGGACAAAGAGAACTGCTGGGGCCTTTCCATTCTTTTTGCAGCGGAGATACGGTGGAGTTTTTCGAAAACAGGGGGGTGACATTGAAAACAGAAGAAGATGGGCGTATGTTTCCCGAAACCGATTCGTCACAGACCATTATCGATTGCCTGGTCCGGGAAACCGTGCAACGTGGAGTAAAGGTCCGTACCGGGCATGCTATAAAACAGGTACGATCCGTGGAAAACGGTTGGGAGCTCGTGACAGCCAAAGGTGATTTTACCTGCCGTAAACTTCTCATAGCTACCGGAAGCAGTCCGAAAATGTGGGATATCATCCGACAACTGGGGCATAGCATAGTGCCTCCTGTTCCTTCGCTTTTTACTTTTCATATAAAAGACCCGCGTATTTCCGGGCTTATGGGACTGTCCGCGGAGGTGTCTATCCGGTTGTCAGGGCAAAAGAATCCTATGACCTTCGAAGGTCCTTTGCTTATAACGCACTGGGGACTTAGTGGTCCTGCCGTTCTGAAATTATCGGCATGGGCGGCCCGGGAATTGCACGATTGTGATTATAAATTCTCCATAGAAGTTAATTGGTTGCATCAGGTTGCCTTTACGGAAGCGATGGAGATTTTAAAAGATGTCAAGGAAGTTAGCGGGAAAAAGAATATTTTCTCTTCCGGACCTTTTGACCTTCCGAAAAGATTGTGGGTAAAACTCGCGGAAGCATCGGGGATTTCCGAAGATATGCGATGGGCGGAAATACGGAAAGGATTGCTGGAAAACCTCGCCGGGCAACTGACCAAAAGCATTTTTTGCGTAGATGGAAAAAGTACCTTTAAGGAAGAGTTTGTTACTGCCGGTGGGGTGGACCTGAAAGAGATAGACTTTAAGACCTTCGAAAGCAAAATCCGGAAGAACCTTTTTTTTGCAGGAGAAGTGCTCAATATAGATGCCGTTACCGGGGGATTTAATTTTCAGAACGCATGGACCGGGGGATATATGGCCGCTATGGCGATAACAGAAGGTCTGTCAGGAGAAAAAACAGAATAAGAAAAGAGACGTCCGAAAAGCACTTAATCGGTTGTTCCGGGGACAGGTAAAGGCTTTGTATGGCCGGGACCCGTATGTTTCCCCGAACAGAATGCTTGAATAGCTTTTCAGACGATCTCTTTTTCTGTAGTGTTGTCTGCCAGACGGTGAGCGGGTTACTGCTGTTGTGTCAACAATGCCTGTAAACGTTGTTGTAGTTCCGTATCGGTCTGTAGCGCTACTGCAACTTCCTGGTAACGGTCGAGGGAAATACCTTCATTGGTTATGGCGTCTTCCATCTGTTTTTGAAAGCCGGATTGCATTTCCTGCATTTTATTCATTACCACGCCGAATTTTTCTTTTTCATCCGTACTGGCTTCTGCTTCTTTCTCGGGAGATTGTGACGCTTCGTATAATTCGTTGAAACGATCTATGTCAAAACCATTGTCTTCTACGGTTTTTACCATTTCCTGTTGGGCTTTTACATTAACTTCCTGTACTCCCTGAAAAGCTGAAGCTATTTTACCCAGTTCATCATCTGATACATCTACTTTTTTCTGCTCTGCTGTTTGTGCGAAAGCGGTAGCGCCTACCATTAAAAAACAGATGAGAGTAGATTTTAATTTGCCTGAAAATTTCATTTTTGTAGGAATTTTAATTGTTTTCTTTTGGCCGAAACTACAATAATATGTAGTGAATGCCAAAATTATGCTCAATTTAACAGTAACTTAACGACGGTCCGGATTTTATCACTCCCGTACTTTTGGGTGTAGGAAAGTATGGAAAGCACTATCTTTGCACAAATTTTACGGACTGATGACAGAAAAGGACTTTATGCCTTCCGGATACCGGGCTACCATAGAAACGGGAAATTTTACCTGGAGATCACCAAGCAATATAGCCCTGGTGAAATACTGGGGTAAGCGGGGCGAGCAGTTGCCGGCAAACCCTTCCGTTAGTTTTACGCTGGACACTTGTGCCACGACAACAACTCTGCGCTTCAAAAAGCGAAAACAACCGGCCTCCGGTTTTGGTTTTGACCTGCTTTTCGAAGGGAAAGCAAGGGAAGATTTTAAACCCAAGATAAATGATTTTTTCGGACGTATAGAAAAATATATGCCTTTTTTGAGGCACTATCATTTTACGATAGAAACATCCAATTCCTTTCCCCACAGTAGCGGAATAGCTTCTTCGGCGAGTGGAATGAGTGCCCTGGCGCTATGCCTGATGTCTATGGAAAAAGAGATGTCCCCGGATATGCCGGAGGAGAATTTTTACCGGAAAGCGTCTTTTCTGGCGAGGCTCGGCTCCGGTAGCGCATGCCGCAGTATAGAAGGCGGGCTGGTCGTATGGGGAAGCCATCCCGGAGTAACCGGGAGTACAGATCTTTACGGTATTTCTTACCCGGAAGAAGTGCATCCCGTATTCCGAACCTACCAGGATACCATATTACTGGTAGACCGGGGAGAAAAGCAGGTGAGCAGTACTGCGGGTCACGGCCTTATGCACGGACATCCCTTTGCGGAACGCCGTTTTGCGCAGGCCGGTGAAAACCTCTCGAAACTGCAACAGGTACTTCGTGAGGGAGATATGACAGGTTTTACGAAAATCGTGGAAAGTGAAGCTCTTACCCTGCATGCCATGATGATGACCGGGAGTCCGTATTTTATACTGATGAGCCCTGCGACCCTGCAGGTCATTCGTAAAATATGGGATTTCCGTAAGAAATCCGGTTCTAATGTTTGTTTTACCCTGGATGCAGGGGCAAACGTGCATGTTTTATACCCGGAAGAGGAAAAAAATGAGGTGATGGAATTTATTAATAATGAGTTGGTTGCATATTGTGAAAAGGGACAGTATATTTGCGACCGAATTGGCGGAGGGGCCGGACTTTTATAAAAAAAGCGATAATCTGTCTGACAGATAATAGTATTTATTTGCGAAAAATAGTACTAAAATGCAATAAAAATTGTTGTCGCCGTTAAATTTGTGTATCTTTATAAAGCTTAGGCCGAAATTTTAAAGAGGATGAAAGGACCATTATTTTATTCAAAAATACTGCTCTTCGGGGAGTATGGTATCATTAAGGACTCCAAAGGGTTGTCCATTCCTTATAACTTTTACAACGGGGCGCTGAAAACTGCTAAAGAACTTTCCAAAGAGGTGTCCGAATCTAATTTAAGCCTGAAGCGATTTGCGGATTACCTGATGAGCCTGCAAACCGAAAAGCCCGGCCTGGTGACTTTTGATATAGAAAAGCTGAAGGAAGATGTGGCGGAAGGGATGTACTTCGACAGCAGTATACCCCAGGGTTACGGGGTAGGTAGCAGCGGTGCGCTGGTAGCGGCGATTTACGATAAATATGCCAACGATAAGATCACCATACTGGAAAATCTTACCAGGGATAAATTGTTGAAACTAAAAAATATATTCGGGGAAATGGAGTCTTTTTTCCATGGAAAATCATCCGGACTGGACCCTCTGAATAGTTATCTCAGCATTCCCATACTGATCAATTCCAAAGATAATATAGAACCTGCGGGCATACCTTCCCAAAAGAAAGACGGTAAAGGAGCGGTTTTTCTGCTGGACAGCGGTATGGTCGGTGAAACAGCCCCCATGATCCATATTTTTATGGAAAATATGAAGCAGGAAGGATTCCGGAAAATGATTAAAGATCAGTTTATCAAACACACCGACGCCTGTGTGGAAGATTTTCTAAAAGGAGATGTAAAATCCCTTTTCGGAAATATCAAACAACTGTCGCACGTGGTCCTGGATAACTTTAAGCCCATGATCCCCGCACAGTTCCATAAACTGTGGAAGCATGGTATCGAGACTAACGAATACTACCTGAAACTTTGCGGTTCGGGAGGAGGAGGATATATTCTCGGTTTTACACAGGATATCGATAGGGCCAGAAAAGCCCTTAAGGACTACAACCTGGAAGTGGTCTACAACTTCTGAATTACATAAATAATCGGGAAAGTAATATGTATTAGGACAAACGTGTCATAATTGCGTAATTCTATGTTTAAGGTTTGTTGCCGGTTACCGGTTTCCCGGTTGTTGATTAGTTCGGAGTTGGTTAGTTAGGGAGTTGAAACGGGAAACCTCCCCTGCAAAACTCCCAACTTAGCGCCCAATATCTTTGATCTTCATCAATCACCACAAATCTCAGGTTCTCCTCGTCTCTTTGTCTCCCTGTATATGATGTGTTTGCCCTGCAATACGTATGAAAAGAATATTGCTTTCCGTATATTAGCCGTATCTATTCCGGAAACACACATTACCGTTTCCGGTTTTATTTTCGTATAAGGCCGTAAAAATTGAAGATGTGCAGCTATCCAGGAAAAACAAACTGCTATTGTTAAAGCTTCTGAGTATCTTTTCCGTGGTCCGGGGGTATAACATTCTCGCTATTGTTATTGCCCAGTACCTCACCTCCATTTATATTCTCGCTCCGGAAAAGCCGCTTATGCAGGTGGCCCTGGACGGTAATCTTTTTGCTATCGTAGCCGCTTCGGCACTTGCCATTGCATCCGGGTACATTATCAATAATTTTTACGATGCGGAAAAGGACCTGATTAACCGTCCGAGAAAAACCATGCTCGATCGCCTTATCAGTCAACGAACAAAGTTGACATCCTATTTTATACTTAATTTTGCTTCGGTGATCTTTGCCAGTTATGTGTCTTTTCGCGCGGTAGCTTTTTTTTCGGTATATATTTTTGCGCTGTGGTTCTATTCGCATAAGCTGAAACGGATTCCCATGATAGGGAATATAATTTCCTCCGTTTTGGCGATCACTCCTTTTTTTGCCGTATTTATTTATTACAAGAATTTTGCAACGGTTATTTTCGTACATGCAATCTTCCTCTTCCTTATTATCCTGATACGGGATATGGTGAAAGACCTTGAAAATATTAAGGGAGACCTGGCGCAGGGATATAAAACGATTCCCATTATTTACGGAGAAAGGGCCTCCAAAAGTATAATTACACTGCTGGCATTTATTACCTGGCTCCCTACTTATTTACTGATAGCAACTTTTGAAATAGGCCATATGGACATTTTCTTTTATAGTTGTTTCCTGTTGCTCCTGTTGTTTTTGGTGCTGATGTGGAAAGCGTCTTCCAAGAAAGATTACCTGGTGCTGCACAACATTCTCAAATTTATCATTATCGCCGGGGTGTTCAGTATCCTGCTGATAGACATCGACCTGGTGCTGAACCGTATCCTGTAAAGATTAAAAAGATAAGCTCCCGGTTTTCAAAAATAACGTGTAATGCAGTTAAGGACTAATATCTTATCTTTGCCAAAAAACAGGACATGAGCAGAACAGATAAGAACAGGAGAGGAAAGGTATCCGGAAGACAGGGAGGAGAACGCAAGGAAAGCTATGCCAGGGGTAATGCGCCGATACGGAAAAAGCCCCTGTTGAAAAATCCGGATGAAATACGGTTGAATAAGTATATATCCAATGCGGGGATCTGTTCGCGCCGGGATGCGGATATTTATATTGCTGCGGGTAATGTGTCTGTAAACGGAGAGCCGGTGACCGAGCTCGGGTATAAGGTAAAGCTGACAGATGAGGTCCGTTTTGACGGAAAGGTGATCCGCCCGGAGAAGAAAGAATACGTGCTCCTGAACAAGCCGAAAGGCTTTATCACCACAACGAAGGACGAACGGGGACGGAGAACGGTTATGGAACTGGTGTCTAATGCTTCCAAATCCAAATTGCTGCCTGTCGGGCGGCTGGATCGTAATACCACAGGATTGCTGTTATTTACCAATGACGGGGACCTGGCCAAAAAGCTTACCCATCCTAAACACGGAGTCCGGAAGATATACCACGTAGAACTGGATAAGAACCTTAAGCAGGAAGACCTGGTAAAAATACAACAGGGACTTACCCTGGATGACGGCTTCATTGAGGTAGACGAGGTGAGTTACATAGAAAATACACCTAAACGTGAAGTAGGGATCAAGATACACAGTGGTAAAAACCGTATCGTTCGCAGGATATTCGAACATCTGGAGTATGATGTGATTAAACTGGACCGGGTTATTTTTGCCGGACTTACCAAGAAAGACCTTCCCAGGGGGCACTGGCGTCCCCTTACGCAGCAGGAGGTTATTAACCTGAAAATGCTGTAGTCAACTGCCACAGTATCGGAACGGAGTATTTAATCCCGATAATTATCGGGACACTTAGTGTGTAAAAGTCATCCGGACTGGTTAATGAAAAACAGAAAAGGGCCATATTTAAAGGGCCCTTTTCTGTTTTTTTATCTTCGGTTCGGGTTTTATACCCCGAAAATTCCCGTTTCTAAACTTTCGAGGTCAGGGATTTGAAGAACACAAATCCGAAACCGAGAAACAGCATAACGTGGAATGGGAACAACCCGTAATCGTTCAGCGATATGGCGCTGTACATGCCAAAGAGGAAATAAAAGGCAAGAACAGCTTCCAGCATGGTATTGGGAGATATCTTTTCATGGAGATATTTATTGCCTTTCCAGCTGTCTGCAAGAGTTTTGATATTGAATTTCGGCGTCCTTACAAATTCACTTCTTTTACCCATATGCCCTTCTAAAACCGCTACGGAATTGTGCAGGGAAAAGCCCATGGCTACAGAGAAAAAAGTAAAGAACATTTTTATATAGTCTATAAAATTATCAAATCCGCTGCCCTGAATATTTTTATAAGTAAACCAGTAACATACGAATAAAATGATCGTACTTGCTATAAAGAAGCTGGTAACTTCAAAGAGCCAGTCAAGATGTCCGAAAGTGTTTTTGATGTAGAGCATGGGGATGCTGAGCAAAGCCACTGTAAATACGCATAGGAACATGGAGCTGTTAAGCAGGTGGAGAACACCGTGAAGCTTGGTTTTAAACGGGATATTCTTTGCAGTGATAACCCGGGTTACCGTTTTCCGGAAGTTTTCGGCGCCTCCTTTGTTCCAGCGGAACTGTTGCGAACGGGCGGCACTGATAACTACCGGAAGTTCAGCCGGGGTTTCTACATCTTCAAGGTATTTGAATTTCCAGTTTTTGAGCTGTGCCCTGTAGCTGAGGTCCAGGTCTTCGGTGAGTGTGTCCCCTTCCCAGTTTCCGGCGTCTATAATACACGCTTTGCGCCATATCCCTGCCGTGCCGTTAAAGTTGATAAAGTGTCCTTTGCTGTTACGTCCTACCTGCTCCAGGGTAAAGTGGGCATCCAGGGCAAAGGCCTGTATTTTGGTAAGGAGAGAGTAGTCCCGGTTGAGGTGTCCCCAACGGGTTTGTACCACGCCTATTTCCGGATCTTTAAAATAGATTACCGTTTTCTTGAGCCAGTCGTTGTCCGGCAGGAAATCGGCATCAAAAATAGCTATAAACTCTCCTTTGGCTATTTTTAAGCCTTCCTTTAATGCGCCCGCTTTAAAGCCCTGGCGATTTTCTCTCCGGATGTGCTGAATATCGAGCCCGGTTTCCTGGAGTTTAACGATTTGTTTGGCCGTTTCGGTTACCGATTCGTCCGTAGAGTCATCCAGTACCTGTATTTCCAGTTTGTTTTGCGGATATTCTATCTTAGCGATATTTTCCAGAAGCCGCTCTACCACATATTCCTCATTGTAAATAGGAAGCTGAATAGTGACATAAGGTATCTCTCTGGAATCCAGTAAATTGAACTTGGGGGCCACATCGTTTTTTCGTTTGTGTCCCAGGTAATTGAAAAGCAGGTTTAACTGCGCCAGACTGTAAAAGAAAATAAGTAATAAAGCTATGCTGTATACAGCAATGGCAATGTATGAAAGTGTTAGCACCATTTAGATTTTTTTAAACTGTACTTGAATATCCAACCCAAAATTTAACGGCGGCAAAGATAGGACCTTTTACGGTTCCCGAAACTTTTCGGGTAACTATTCCGGTTTTATAACGATCTGGTACTTCGTTATATAGGTACTTCCTTGCTCCTTATGTTCATTTTCAGTGCTTTAAATCCGCCGAATTTACTTTCCCGAGGTTTTAAAAGAACGGGAAAGTGTACCGTACATGTACAGCGGATACACCTTTGTCAATTAGCCGGGGGTAGTCAGGATAACTGTTGTCATTAGATACGAGCATATCTGATGTTTTGGATGTTTTTCCGGATATTTTTTATGGTTTACAGGTTACAAGAGTATCCGAAAAGGTCAGCGTTTTTATTAAATCTGCAAAACATACAAAGCAGGGTTGTGAAGAAATGTAAAATGCAAATATCTGGCAGTTAAAAACTTATTTATCGGCAAACTTTGCAAATTTCTTACGGACACACACAAAAAAACCCACCGTATCATTACGGCAGGCTTTTCTGTACAAATATTTTTCAGTTTATTTATTTATTGTTGTCAATTTCTTCTTCAATTTTCTCACCGGTCTTTTGGACTTTTTTCTTTACCGTATCGGCTGCTTTTTTTGTTTCATCCCAGGCGTCTTCCGTGGCTTCCTTGGTGTCGTCCCAGGTGTCTTTGGCGGCATCTTTGGTGTTGTCCCAGGCATCTTCCGCCTTATCTCCGGCCTCATCCATAGTTTCTTCTATTTTATCTCCGGCGTCTTCTTTTTTCTTGGTGTCCCTGCAGGATGCAAGGGAAATTGCAAATAGAGCCAATAAAACCATACTTAAAGATACTTTTTTCATAATCTGAATGTTTTTTACGCGTTAATGAATAGAAAAGTCCGGAAAATTAATTCGCATTCTTTCCAAATGGACCCCTCTTTAACTTACCTGTTATAATGATATACGTAAAAAATGGAGTATTTGGATTACAGCACCTGTATTTTTTTTAACATAAAGTGAGTTGATTTGCCCGGTTTCTTTTCTGAGTGATTCCTCTTTAATCAGTTGCAGCGAGGTCTCAAAAAGCTGGTTTTTGTCGGAAACGGAAAGTACTCCACCCAGTTTTACAAGCTCATTGGCTTCTTTGAATTTGCAGTAGTTTTTGCCGATAATTACCGGAATCCCGAAAACCGCAGGTTCGAGTATATTGTGTAGTCCTGTAGTGCCCATGCCGCCACCCACATATGCTATATCGGCATAACTGTATATTCTGGTCAATATCCCGATGGTGTCAATGATGATGACATCGTAATCCGGTAAATGGTATTTTTCTCTTTCGGAATAAAGTACGGTCTTTTTGCGAATGGATTTTAGCAGGTTCTCATGGTGTGCAGGTTTTATATTATGCGGGGCCAGGGCAAATTTAATGCCTTGCGGAGTATTGTTTATCATTTCGGTAAGCAATTCTTCGTCTTCCGGCCAGGTACTGCCCGCTACAAAGCAGAGTTTACCATTCTTGAATGTTTCCATAAACGCAAGCGTATTGTCCCGGTGCAGGATCTCCTCTACCCGGTCCAGGCGTGTATCGCCGCTAACGGTTACCCGGTCTATGCCTGTGCTTTTAAGCAGGTTTGCGGAATTTTCATCCTGTACGAAAAAATGGCGGAATGTTTGGAGAGAATGTCGCATAAATCCGCCGTAAGGTTTAAAGAACAACTGGTCTTTACGGAATATGGCAGAGATAAGAATAGTGTTTATTTTTCGTTCTCTGAGTTCGGAAAGGTAATTCGGCCAGAATTCGTACTTGACAAACACGGCGAGTTCGGGCTTTACAATATGGAGGAATTTTTTTGCATTCTTCCTGGTGTCCAGGGGCAGGTAGGTAATAATATCTGCGGCTTTACTGCCCTTTTTTACCTCGTATCCGGAAGGGGAAAAAAAAGTTACCAGTATTTTGCGGTCCGGGAATTCGGCTCTGATCTTTTCAATGACAGGGAGCCCCTGTTCGAATTCGCCGAGGGAAGCCGTGTGAAACCAGATAATCCTGTCGCCCGGGATTATTCTTTTTTGAAGATCGGTAAATACCGTTTTTCTGCCGTAGACAAAAAGTTTTATTTTTTTGTTGAACAAGGCTATGATCTTCAGCAGGAAGCCTGTAACGGAGATCAGGATGTTGTATATAAAAGACAGCATGGTGTAACCGGAATTTGAGGAACGGGACAGAATCCTGTTCTTTGGCTGCTAAAATACATTACTTTCTGCAAACCTGCGGAGTAAAACCGAATTTTCGGGATCGAAGAAATTCATTCCCCATTCATTGGCAGACGTTCCTTTATTTCGTAATATTGTTTGGTTTTTAGTGATGTTTTTCAGCCGTTGATGTGTGAATAGTATTCCTTTGAATGACCTGCAGTATGAACTTTTATACGAAGCGGGTGCTTTTCGTGTGCGGCGCGTAATTTAAATACAAATATAGTGAAGAAGATACAGATGGTAGACCTCAAAGGTCAGTACGAATTTATCAAAGATACCGTAGATCGTTCCATAGCGGAAGTTATAAGCTCAACGGCATTTATCAACGGCCCGGAAGTAAGGGGATTTCAGAAAGAACTGGAAGAATATCTCGGGGTAAAGCACGTTATTCCCTGTGCCAACGGTACGGATGCCCTTCAGATAGCCATGATGGGGCTTGGTCTGGAACCGGGAGACGAGGTGATCACGGCCGATTTTACTTTTGCAGCTACCGTAGAGGTAATTGCCCTGCTTCAGCTTACCCCGGTACTTGTAGATGTGGAACCGGATACTTTTAATATAGACCCCGATGCCATACGCAAAGCCATAACACCGAAAACAAAAGCCATAGTGCCGGTGCACCTTTTCGGCCAGTGTGCCAATATGGATGTCATCATGGAAATAGCAAAGGAGCACAACCTCTATGTTATTGAAGATAATGCACAGGGGATAGGGGCTACCTATACCTTTAACGATGGTAAAAAGGTAAAAACCGGCGCCATAGGAGATGTGGCGGCTACTTCATTCTTTCCGTCCAAAAACCTGGGGTGCTACGGGGATGGCGGAGCTATCTTTACCAATGACGACAACCTGGCGCATATTATAAGAGGAGTCGTTAATCACGGGATGTACGAGCGCTATCACCACGATGTGGTCGGCGTAAATTCGCGGCTCGATTCCATACAGGCAGCCGTGCTGCGTGCCAAACTGCCCCTGCTGGATACTTATAATGAAAAACGAAAAGAGGCCGCTGCAAAATATAACAAGGCATTTGAAGGGGAAGATAAAATAGTAACCCCTGTTCTGGTAGGAGAAGCCGATTCACACGTATACCACCAGTACACCCTGAAAGTAAAAGGCGCGGACAGGGATGCATTGGTAGCATTCCTGGGAGAACACGAAATACCTTGCGGCGTGTATTACCCGATACCCCTGCACAGACAAAAAGCATACCTGGACGAAAGATATAAAGAAGAAGAATTTACCGTGACCAATAAGCTGGTGGAAGAAGTGATATCCCTGCCTATGCATACGGAACTGGACGATGAGCAGATAGAATACATTACATCCAAAATAAAGGAATTTATAAACCGATAAAGAATTAACCCGATAAAGGTTACGTGAAAAATGGCAGAAAAAAAGAAAATACTGGTAACAGGAGGGCTTGGCTTTATTGGCTCCCACACCGTGGTGGAATTACAGAACGAAGGATTTGAGGTGGTAATCATCGATAACCTCTCCAATTCCTCTATAGAAGTGCTCGAAAGAATAACCCGTATTACGGGAAAAACCCCTCAGTTCGAAAAGATAGACCTCAGGGAAAAACCGAAAGTAAAGGAGTTTTTTGCCAAACATTCCGACGTTTCCGGGGTTATCCATTTTGCAGCATCCAAAGCTGTCGGTGAAAGTGTGGAAAAACCGCTGTTGTATTACGAGAACAATATCAATACCCTGGTCTACATATTACAGGAGCTTCGCGATAAGGGAGAGGCCTGCTTTATCTTTAGTTCTTCCTGTACCGTTTACGGACAGGCGGACGAATTACCGATCACGGAGAATGCCCCCGTTAAAAAAGCGGAATCCCCTTATGGAAATACCAAACAGATAGGAGAAGAGATCATAGCTGATACCTGTAATGTATATAAAGAATTGAAAGCCATATCTCTCCGTTATTTTAATCCCATCGGGGCACATCCTTCCGTGGAAATAGGAGAACTGCCCCTGGGAGTGCCGCAAAACCTGGTGCCTTTTATCACCCAGACGGGCGCCGGAGTGCGCGAACAATTATCTGTTTTCGGGGGAGACTATCCGACTCCCGACGGTACCGGGATACGCGATTATATTCACGTTGTAGACCTGGCAAAAGCCCATGTGGTAGCGTTACAGCGCCTGCTGAAGGGTGAGAACAAAAGCAATTACGAAGTGTATAATGTAGGTACCGGAAAAGGAAGCTCCGTGCTGGAAGTGATCGGGAGTTTTGAAAAAGTTGCCGGGGAAAAACTCAATTATAAAATAGTAGACCGCAGGCCCGGAGACATTACCGCTGCCTATGCGGATACTGCCAAAGCCAATACGGAGCTGGGATGGAAAGCAAAGTCTACTCTCGATGAGGCCATGCATTCGGCCTGGGAGTGGGAAAAGAAAATAAGAAGCTGATAAATCGGTATGAATGGGGCGGTAATTTTGAGGAAATTAAAAATTACATGCCGAAAAAACACGGCTTTGGTGCCCGGATGTTACAGAAGTTTGATTAAATTGTTGCAAGCTAACAACGAGTAAGCAGGACAGTCCGCCAGGAGGAATTTTCGATTTTTCCGGAAAACAGGACTGTTTTGTAGTTCATACGAATTAACGAACCAAATAGAACAACAATGAAAAAAATGCTTCTGTGTGCCGCGCTCTTCAGTGTAGCTTTACTCCAGGCACAAAAGACCTACCTGCATTGCGGAAAAATTCTCGATACGGAGAACGGTAAGATCCTCAACGAAAAAACGCTGGTTATTTCCGATGGTAAAATAATAGAGGTTGCAGACGGTTATACGACCCCGGAAAATACCGGAGACATCATAGATCTGTCCGGCAAAACCGTTTTACCGGGACTTGTGGATATGCATGTGCACCTGGAGCACGAAACCAATCCGAAGCGCTACATGGCGAGATATACCGAAAATGAGGCCGATGTGGCTTTTGAATCCACCTTATATGCCGAAAAAACGCTGATGGCCGGGTTTACCACGGTCAGGGATCTGGGCGGTAGTGGTATTAATACGGCATTGCGCGATGCGATAAAAAAAGGATATGTGATAGGGCCCAGAATTTTCTCCGCAGGAAAATCCATCGCCACTACCGGCGGGCATGCGGACCCTACCAATGGAAACCGCAAAGACCTTATGGGAGACCCCGGGCCTAAGGATGGTGTTGTAAATTCTCCCGAGGAAGCCCGGAAGGCAGTGCGGCAGCGTTATAAAAACGGGGCGGATGTCATAAAGATAACAGCCACCGGCGGAGTGCTGAGTGTAGCAAAAAGCGGGCATAATCCCCAGTTCTTTTTAGATGAGATTAAAGCTATTACCGAAACGGCGGCAGATTACGGTATGCTGGTAGCTGCTCATGCACATGGGGATGAAGGTATGCAGCGCGCCATTCTGGGAGGAGTAAAGACCATAGAACACGGTACATTTATGAGTGAGGAGACTATGGATATGATGAAAAAGTATGACACTTATTATGTGCCGACTATAATCGCAGGAAAAGAAGTAGCGGAAAAAGCTGAGATCGAAGGATATTTTCCCGACCTGGTAGTGCCTAAAGCCAGAGAAGTAGGGCCGAAAATACAGGGTACTTTTGCCAAAGCTTATAAGAGAGGGGTGAAAATAGCTTTCGGTACGGATGCCGGGGTGTATAAACACGGGGATAATGCGAAAGAATTCCAGTATATGGTAGAAGCGGGAATGCCCGAGGCGGAAGCCATCCGGTCGGCCACCGTTACCCCGGCCATGCTGTTGGGTATGAAAGATCAGATCGGGCAACTTAAAAAAGGGTATATTGCAGATATTATCGCAGTGAACGACGACCCTACCAAAAATATAGAAACCCTCCGGAATGTGGTTTTTGTAATGAAAGAAGGAGTGGTGTATAAAAAATAAGAGTACGGAACCGTAATAAACAGGCGGAACGGAGTGATGGCCCGCTCCGCCGTAATAATCATCATACTTAAAATAATGTTGTGGTACCAGAGGTAAAAGATATGGCGTCCCTGCTGGATTGTGCCCGGAAGGAGCAGTTATGGGAAAAGCTGGTGATGCAGTTGAATAAGGATTTTCTGTCCGCTAACATCCATATGGACCTGGAAACAACCGTTTCTCCGGAAAAACTGGTAAGGACACTGCACGAAACGGTCTTTTTGCTTATTCAGGAAAGGTTTAACGATTACCTGAACCTGCTCTATATTATAGATGTTCCCGAAAAGAAGGTGAAAAGTATACAGGCGCTGGATACGGTAGAGATATCCGGGGAAGTGTCGTTTCTTATTCTGAAGAGGGAATGGCAGAAAGTCTGGTTTAAGAACAGGGTCTGATGCTGTTCTCCGACGTTCCGTAAAAGCTTCCGGAATGCCTTCCGTTTTTCCGTTTCCGGGGCTCGGAATCTAGCGGCTGAAATAACAGGAATCCCACAAAACAAGCGGATATAGTTACTGTGGCTGTGTTTTTGTTTCGACTTGTTAAAATCTTACTAATTGTATATATAAATGTATCAAAACTTTAATACCATGTATTTGAAATATTGTATTTTTGAAAAAAAATTGTCATAACGAGACAGCTGAAAAAGATAATATGGACAAGTATTCTTTTTTGAATGCAGCGCATACAGCATTTTTTGCTGACCTATACGATCAGTATTTACAGAATCCCGACAGCGTAGAACCCAGCTGGAGGGCTTTTTTTCAAGGATTTGACTTTGGAGTGGAAAGTGCCGCTCCCGGTGACTTTGTGGCTTCCGATGGCGTCGAAGCAACCGTTTCTGAAACAACTTCTTCCGCAAGGGCTTCCGGAAAAGCGGAAGTGCCGGAAACTGTCGTGAAGGAATTCCGGGTAGTGGATCTCATTGATGCCTACCGTACGCGGGGACATTTGTTCACCAAGACCAACCCGGTGCGGGAAAGAAGACAATATGCTCCCACTCTCGAGAAGGAAAACTTCGGCCTTACGGATGCGGACATGGATATGGAGTTCAAGGCCGGTGAAATACTCGGTATTGGAACCAAGACATTGCGGGAGATTATAGACCATCTCCGGGCCATCTATTGTGATTCTATCGGGGTGGAATATATGTACATCCGCCAACCGGAAGAGGTGCAATGGATACAAAATAAACTCAACATCAACGACAACCACCCGTCTTTTTCCGCCGAAGAGAAAAAACACATTCTCAGCAGACTGAATGATGCCATATCGTTCGAAGGATTCCTGCACACCAAGTATGTGGGGCAAAAGAGGTTTTCACTAGAAGGAGGAGAATCCCTTATCCCGGCTTTGGATGCTATTGTAGACAAGGCGGCAGATCTGGGGGTGAAGCAGTTTATTATGGGGATGGCACACCGTGGCCGCCTCAACGTCCTTACCAATATCTTCGGAAAGTCCGCAAAGGACATTTTCAGCGAATTTGACGGGAAAGACTACGAGATCCCTGCTTTTGACGGGGATGTTAAATATCACCTGGGCTGGACTTCCGAACGAAAGACCAAAGCAGGTAAAGAGATACAGATGAATATCGCACCCAACCCTTCGCACCTGGAGACTGTAGGAGCGGTAGTGGAAGGGATTACACGGGCAAAACAGGACAACCATTACGAGGATGATTTCTCCAAAGTACTTCCTATTGTAGTACACGGAGATGCAGCTATTGCCGGGCAGGGAATTGTTTATGAAGTGGTGCAGATGGCCAAGCTTGAAGGTTATCAGACAGGAGGTACTATTCATATGGTAGTAAACAACCAGATAGGATTTACCACCAATTATCTCGATGCCCGTTCCTCTATTTACTGTACCGATGTCGGAAAAGTGACTTTGTCGCCCGTACTTCATGTCAACGCGGATGATGTAGAAGCGGTAGTGCATGCAGCGCTTTTCGCCCTGGATTTTCGTATGACCTTTAAAAGAGATGTCTTTATAGACCTTCTCGGATATCGTAAATATGGCCACAACGAAGGAGATGAGCCGAAATTCACACAGCCAAAACTTTATAAAGCCATTGCCAAGCATCAAAACGCAAGAGATATTTATGTGGAGAAGCTGGTTAAAGAAGGTATTATAAATAACGAGTATATAAGTGAGCTCGAATCCAGGTATAAAACACTGCTGGAAGAAGAACTGGAGGAATCCAGGAAAGAGAATACCACCCGGATCACCCCTTTTATGCAGGATGAATGGAAAGGATATGAGCTGGTAAGGGAAGACGCAATGCTGAAACCGGTAGATACCAGTTATCCCAAAGATAAACTTACCGGGATAGCGGAGGTTATCACCAGGCTCCCGGAAGATAAAAAGTTCCTCAGGAAGATAGAAAGACTTATAGGAGACAGGAACAAGATGTTCTTTGAAACCGATACCCTGGACTGGGCGATGGGAGAACTTCTCGCGTACGGGACACTTCTCGATGAAGGTTTTAATATAAGATTAAGCGGACAGGATGTGGAACGGGGGACCTTCTCGCATCGCCATGCCGTTCTTAAGGTAGAGGATAGCGAAGAGGAAGTAGTGTTGCTGAACGAACTGAATGAAAAACAAGGGAATTTCTATGTCTATAACTCATTACTTTCGGAATACGGAGTAGTGGGCTTTGATTACGGTTATGCCATGGCCAGCCCTAAAACGCTGACCATCTGGGAAGCCCAGTTCGGAGATTTCAGTAACGGCGCCCAGATTATGATTGATCAGTATATCTCTGCTGCAGAAGACAAGTGGAAAATACAGAACGGTCTGGTAATGCTGTTACCACACGGATATGAAGGACAGGGGGCGGAGCACTCCTCGGCACGTATGGAAAGATATCTGCAGCTTTGCGCTAAAGACAATATGTATGTGGCAGACTGTACTACCCCGGCCAACTTCTATCACCTGTTACGCAGGCAGATGAAAGTCAATTTCCGTAAACCTCTTGTGGTGTTTACACCTAAAAGCTTACTGCGTCATCCGAAAGCGGTTTCCAGTGTGGAAGATCTTGTGAACGGATCTTTCCAGCCGATAATTGATGATACTGTCGTAAAAGCCGGTGATGCGAAAACCCTGGTTTTCTGTACGGGTAAATTCTATTACGATCTGCTCGAAGCCCGTGAGGAAAAGGGAAGGGAGAAAGATGTGGCGCTGGTGAGACTGGAACAGTTGTTCCCGCTGCCTTCGGATGAGATAAGAAAAATTATAAGTAAATATAAGAATGCCAAAGACGTAGTGTGGGCACAGGAAGAGCCCCGGAATATGGGAGCCTGGAGCCACTTGCTGATGCATCTGGAAGAAGCCAGGGAGTTCAGGGTATGTTCCAGAAGATTTTATTCCTCTCCTGCCGCCGGAAGCGCCGTAAGGTCTAAAAAACGGCATCAGGAAATTATAGAGTACGTCTTTGACAAAAGCAAGGATAACAACATCAGGGATTACCGGGCTAAAAACAGTTACGGACATTAAAAATACCCCTTCAAAGGGCATAATAAATTAAAAATAAGAACACGACCAATAAAATTATAGAACAATGATTTTAGAAATGAAAGTTCCTTCGCCGGGGGAATCTATTACAGAAGTAGAGATAGCCGAATGGCTGGTTTCTGACGGGGATTATGTAGAGAAAGACCAGGCCATTGCGGAAGTGGATTCGGATAAAGCAACCCTGGAACTTCCTGCGGAGGCGAGTGGTATCATTACGCTCAAAGCAGAAGAAGGCGATGCGGTTGCCGTAGGCGAAGTGGTTTGTTTGATAGATACCAGCGCTGCCAAACCCGAAGGAGGTTCTGCAGACGAAAAAGAAAAACCGGAAGCGAAAGAAGAGAAAAAAGAGGCTCCGAAAGAAGAGGCAAAACCGGCAGCACAACCGGCACAGCCCGAAAAGAAAGAAACATATGCCTCGGGCACAGCTTCTCCTGCAGCTAAAAAAATATTAGAGGAAAAAGGAATTTCCGCAAATGAGGTTAAAGGAACCGGCAAAGACGGGCGTATTACCAAAGATGATGCTGTAAAATCAGTACCTTCTATGGGTACCCCCGGACCCGGAAGCAGGGGACAGGAACGCAAAAAGCTTTCCATGCTCCGTAGAAAAGTGGCAGAACGCCTGGTTTCGGGCAAGAACGAAACAGCTATGCTCACCACTTTTAACGAGGTGAACATGACACCGATCTTTAAGCTGAGAAATCAGTATAAAGAAGAATTCAAATCTAAGCACGGGGTTGGTCTCGGCTTTATGAGTTTCTTCACCAAAGCGGTAGTAAGGGCATTACAATTGTACCCGGATGTAAACTCCATGATTGACGGAGATTACAAAATAAGCTATGATTTCTGCGATATTTCCGTAGCCGTATCAGGCCCCAAAGGCCTAATGGTACCTATAGTAAGAAATGCAGAAAATCTGAGCTTCAGGGGAATCGAATCAGAGATCAAACGTCTGGCTATCCGTGCCCGTGACGGACAGATCACCGTAGATGAGATGACCGGGGGAACCTTTACCATTTCTAACGGAGGGGTATTCGGAAGTATGTTATCCACACCTATTATCAACCCGCCGCAATCCGGTATCCTGGGAATGCATAACATCATAGAGCGCCCTATTGCCGTAGACGGAAAAGTAGAAATACATCCCATGATGTATGTTGCCCTTTCCTATGATCACAGGATCATTGACGGACGGGAATCCGTAGGTTTCCTTGTGGCTATAAAAGAAGCCCTGGAGAGTCCGGAAGAACTGCTCATGGACGGAAATGTTAAAAAAGCACTGGAATTGTAATAAAAAGTAAAGGCGAAGACTTTCAAAAGCCCGGATTTCCGAAACTGTTTTTAAGCAGGCGGAAATCCGGGTTTCTTTTTTGCGTAGCGGCTTAGCCCTGCATTCCTGCAATGGTCTTTGCGGCCTCTTCGACAGTTTTTTTGCTGTTTCCCACGAAGATCTTTCCGCCGGCCAGTATTACCGGTCTTTTCAGGAAAGTATAATGTTCCAGGATAAAACGCTTATAATCCTCTTCGGTCAGTTTTTCTTCTGCCAGGTTCCTTTCCTTGTACAGTTTTGCCCTTCTGCTGAAAAGACTTTCATAAGAACCGGCCAGTTCTTTCATTTCTTCCAGCTGTTTTACCGTGATCGGTTCGGATTTTATGTCCTGTAAGACAAACGAATCCGGAAGTTGAAGTTGTTTTATAATACGTTTGCAGGTGTCGCAGGTGCTGAGGTGATATATCTTGTTCATAAAAGAATGGTTTGTGCAAAAGTAGCATAACTTTTCCGATACGAAAAAAAAGGGAATGCATGGTAAATACATCATGTGCACAGTAGTTGAGAATGTGAGAATGCGACCATGAGTTAAAGGTGTCGGGAAATGAAGGGACAGGGATTGTCAGGATGACCGGGAGACCAGGTGCCTTTCGCTGGGACCTGCAACTGTAACCTGTAACTGTAACTTGGAATTTTAAACCCTAAACGTTGCAATTATGGTTTTTTTAATGCGTTTGCCCTGGGAATATTCCTGAATCATAAGATAATTTAAACTTTTTCATCAACTTGTTTTTTTAGCTCTTTAACTTGTTTACCCGTTTACTTTTTAGCACAAACCGGAAAAAGTTTAAACGAATTCGATTAGCTTTGGAAAAAAATAAGTGATGTACGAAAAACAGCTGGATATTTTAAAAAATACCAGGAGCCTGGTACTAAGTACCATTGAAGGATTGTCCCTGGAACAGATCAATAAAATCCCCGAGGGGTTTAACAACAATATAGCGTGGAACCTGGCTCATCTTGTAGTATCGCAGCAGATATTGTGTTACAGGCTGTCCGGACTAGAGTGTAATGTTAACGAAGAAGTTATAAACAAGTACAGAAAAGGTACCGCGCCGGACCCGGAAAAACCGGTTACGGAGGAGGAGTTGCGCTATTTCCGGGAAATATTTCTGAATAATGCGGATAAGTTCAAGGAGGATTACCAAAAAGGCCTCTTTACGGAATACAATACGTACACCACAAGTATGCATGTAACCCTTACCGATATAGATGCGGCTATGGCCTATAATAACATGCATGAAGGTCTTCACCTGGGGTATATACTGGCCTTAAAACGGGCTATAAGATAGCAAGGTGTGGCTTTGCTTCCTCCAGGGGGATTTCCAGTGTTTTGCCACCTTCCGCATAGGAACTGATATCGTAGGCGTTGTAGTGAAGGATGATATTGTCTTTGGTAAAGCCGATATTTTCCGGAAGTTGGTACGTATCGTCTTCAAACCAGAATCCGGTACTGTTAATGTTGCTGCCTTCCGGAATTTTTTCCTGTTTCCGGAATTTTTTTTCGGCTATCTTTTTGAATGATTCCATATCGGTAAAGAGTTCTTTGTTGTCGTATTCCTTACCGGTTTGGGGGTCCAGGTTTAGATAAGTAAGACTGGAATATCCGTGCGCACCCCCGGTGTACATAAATGCCGAGAATGCAATACTGTGCAGTTTTTCTCCTTTAAAAAGTACTTCTCCCTGGATGTCCGCTTCATAGCCGAAGGCAAAATCCGGTTGCATTTTTTTGTCTTTAAGATATTCACTTTTGAAGTTTTCCACGGCTTTTTCTATGGATTCCTCCTTTTTGGCATCGGGGTCAATGATAAAATAGCTTATGATTTTATTGTCGATTATAGTGTTGATCTTATCGGCTATCGCCGTAGAGGCCACTGCCGTAGGGAAACTCACTTTTACTTTTGCACACGGATTTTGCTCACAATCCCCGGAATCCGTAGCGATTTTGTGAGAGGAATAGGAAAGTTCATCGCTCTTGACACAGCCTGCCAGAATGAGGAATAAGAAAACAGGTAGGGGGCCGAGTCGATAATGTTTATTTTTCACTTTCATTGTGTCCGTTAAATTTATTAAGCGTTTCAGTTCGGGTGTTATGTGTTTATATTCTGTGGTTTACGAAAAAAAAACCTTATAAAAGGATTCATTGTTCCGTGCAAGAGATAATAATAAGCTAAAGATACTTCTTTATTATGAATAGGAAAAAGTAAATACTATTTTTGTGTAACGGATACCGGCAACGGCAGATCTGTATTGTGTAGCACTACCGGTTATGCATTGCAGACATCCATAGTTTCCGGATTAAATGAGAACATATGAAGTTCAATACCAAGACCATTCACGGAGGCCAGGAACACGATAGAGCTTACGGCGCCGTAATGCCTCCCATATACCAGACATCCACCTACGCGCAAACCACTCCCGGAGGACATAAAGGATACGAATATTCCAGGACACACAACCCAACCAGGTCAGCGCTGGAAAAGGGTTTTGCCAGTCTGGAAAACGGGAAATACGGCCTGGCATTCGCCAGTGGGCTGGCAGCGATTGACGCAGTCCTGAAACTGTTAAAACCGGGAGATGAAGTTATCTCTACCAGCGATCTTTACGGAGGTACCTACAGGTTGTTTACCAGGATATATGAAGGTCTCGGCATCCGGTTCCGTTTTACGGGTATGGCAGATGCCGAAAAAATAGAAGAACTGGTATCCCCTGCTACAAAACTCATCTGGGTAGAAACACCTACCAATCCCATGATGAATATTATAGACATCGAAAAAGTTTCGGCCATAGCCCGGAAAAAAGGGTTGCTGCTTGCCGTGGACAATACTTTCGCCACGCCATACCTGCAACAACCGCTGGATCTGGGGGCAGACATTGTTATGCATTCGGCGACTAAATACCTTGGAGGGCACAGTGATGTTGTAATGGGGGCGTTGATTGTAAGAGACAAAAACCTGGCAGACAGGCTATATTTTATACAGAATGCCAGTGGGGCTGTTTGCGGCCCTATGGACAGTTTCCTGGTGCTGAGGGGGATAAAAACCCTTCATGTGAGAATGCAGCGCCATTGCGAGAACGGTAGGGATACAGCCCTTTTTCTGAAAGGGCATCCCGGGGTGGAAAAAGTGTACTGGCCGGGGCTGGAAAACCACCCGAACCACAATGTTGCGAAAAAACAGATGCGCGATTTTGGCGGCATGGTTTCTTTTGTGGTAAAGGGAAATAATGCGGAGAAGGCTATCCGCATAGTTGAAAAACTGAAAGTGTTTACCCTGGCAGAATCCCTTGGTGGTGTAGAGTCGCTTGCAGGCCATCCGGCCAGTATGACCCATGCCAGCATACCGGCAGAAGAAAGGATAAAACTGGGCATATCGGATGCGCTGATAAGGCTTAGTGTGGGAATAGAAGATGTGAGCGATCTTATAGAAGATCTGAAACAGGCACTGGGGTAATACATCGTTAATAATTTGAAAAAATAACACCTTGATTTTGACTATATCGTATATTTGCATCGATATTTTACGAATTTTCCAATTTGACTCTATTTTTTGATACAACACACTTATGAAACAAACAATTGAAGAATTTTTAGCGCTCGTGGAAGAACGAAACGGCCACGAACCGGAATTTATGCAAGCTGTAAAGGAGGTTGCAGAAACAGTGATCCCATATATAAAGAAACAGCAGATTTACAACGGAAAAAATATCTTGTTGCGAATGGTAGAGCCGGAAAGGGTTATCATGTTTCGCGTCCCCTGGGTAGATGACAAGGGGGAGATCCGGGTAAACCGCGGGTACCGTATAGAAATGAATTCTGCCATAGGTCCGTATAAAGGGGGGCTCCGTTTTCACCCTTCGGTAAACCTTAGTATTTTGAAATTCCTGGCCTTTGAGCAGGTGTTCAAAAACAGTCTCACTACGCTGCCTATGGGTGGGGGTAAAGGAGGTGCCGATTTCGATCCCAAAGGAAAGTCAGACAACGAGATCATGCGTTTTTGCCACGCGTTTATGGCGGAGCTTTTCCGTCATATTGGGCCTAATACCGATGTTCCTGCAGGAGATATAGGCGTAGGGGCAAGAGAAATAGGCTTTATGTTTGGTCAGTATAAAAAAATTAAAAACGAATTTACGGGAGTACTTACCGGGAAAGGCCTTTCCTGGGGTGGCTCCCTCATCCGCCCCGAAGCTACGGGGTACGGAACGGTTTACTTTGCAGAAAGTATGCTGAAGACCAGGGGAGAAAGCTTTAAAGGTAAAAAGGTGGTTATATCCGGTTCCGGAAATGTGGCTCAATACGCGGCAGAAAAAGCCATTGTACTCGGAGCTACCGTACTTACCCTCTCCGATTCGTCAGGGTATATTTACGATGCCGATGGTATAGACGAAGAAAAACTCGCCTATGTAATGGAGCTGAAGAATGTTAAGCGCGGAAGGATCATGGAGTATATAAGCAAATATCCCAAAGCGAGATATGTGGCAGGGAAGACTCCGTGGGGAGAAAAATGCGACATTGCACTGCCGTGCGCCACACAAAACGAGCTTAGTGATAAAGATGCGGAAATACTGGTAGAGAACGGTTGTTTCTGTGTTGCCGAAGGCGCGAATATGCCATCGACCCCGGGTGCCGTGGAAGTTTTCCATAAGAAGAAGATGCTTTTTGCTCCCGGAAAAGCTTCCAACGCCGGAGGGGTAGCTACTTCAGGGCTGGAAATGTCACAGAATGCCCTAAGAGTAGGCTGGACCCGTGAGGAAGTAGACGAAAGGCTGAAAAAGATTATGCTGGATATACACAATTCCTGTATACAATACGGTAAGCAGGAAGACGGGTATACGGATTATGTTAAAGGGGCCAATATTGCCGGGTTTGTGAAAGTAGCAGATGCTATGCTGGCACAGGGTGTGGTATAGTGTTTTTAACATTTTTGATGATGAATTCATCGATTTCAGGAGGTTGTCTTTAAAAGGCAACCTCTTTTTTTGTCCTTTCGTCACTAAGAAAGTCAGGGCAAACGGATCGTGTGAGAATGTGAGAGTGTGGGAGTGTGGGAGTGTGGGAGTGTGGGAGTGTGGGAATGAGGTAAAGGAGCTATTTTTTTTATGGAAAACGCTTCTTATATTGTTGTTTTTCAGGTATTTTTTATGTCATTTAATTCTCGCTTTGCGATGTTTTTACAGTAATTTATCGCGAAATTTGGGCGTGTTATCGATAATTTACCTATTTTTATGCTTCAAAATCTCAATGTGCTTATGGAAATTTTCCCCAAAGAAATAATAGATAGTACTGTAGAGGCTCATCATTTTAAACTCCGGAACCGCAGTAAGATAATATATGCTGTCGTTCTTTTGGCTATCATGGGATTTCTTTTGTCTCTTCCTTTTATTTACGTGGATGTATATACAACTTCCAGGGGTATTATTAAGCCTGAAGATGAGCGTACGGTGCTTACGCTGATCAATTCCGGTAAGGTGGCTTACAAAAACATGGTAAATAACCAGAGGGTGGAGGCAGGCGATACTTTACTTGTACTGAATAACGAACAGGTTAGTGACAAACTTTCACTGTACCGGCAGCAAATAGGTGAAAACAGAGCCTTTGTGCACGATCTGTCCCTGCTTGCCGGTAACAGATCCGTATCAGCGTCCCAGCTTTCTTCCGCGAAGTACAAAGCCAGTTATATGGAGTATAACCAGAAGATAAAAGAGTTGAAAATACGCCTGGAGACAACGCGGAAGGATTTCGAAAGGCATGAAAAACTTCACGCGCGTAAAGTTATTTCCAATTCCGAATACGAAGCCAAGAAGCTGGAATACGATATGGCCATGAATGACCTGGACAACTACAAGACACAACAGCGTTATCAATGGCAATCCGAACATGCGTCCCTGAGTAACACACTGAAAGAACTTGGGTCGGATTTTAACCAGTACAATTCCAATAACGAAAACCATGTATTAACAGCCCCTGTTTCCGGTACCCTGTTGAATGTAGCGGGACTGGATGTCGGCGGATATATAAATTCAGGGGTGAAGATCGGGGAGATATCTCCGGACACCAAATTGCTTATAGAATGTTATGTAGCACCTACGGATATCGGTCTGGTAAAGGAAGCGCAGTCCATAACATATCAGATAGATGCCTTTAATTACAACCAGTGGGGCTTTGCTTCCGGGCAGATAGTGAGCATAGGTAACGATATAGAAACTATTGACGAGGAATCTGCCGCATTTAAAGTAAGATGTAGTGTTAATGAGAATTACCTGCAACTGAAAAACGGCTTTAAAGGAAACCTCAAAAAAGGAATGACCCTGACAGCTAATTTTAAACTTACCGAGAGATCCTTGTTCGATCTGCTTTACGATAAGGTAGACGATTGGCTGAATCCGTCCAGAGTAAATCAGGACTAAAAAAATAATGCTTTATACGTTTAGAGTGGAATTAACCATCTAAAACCCCTTTAGGTAATGAACAATTTGAAGAATCTGGAACGATTGCAACAACTACATCAGCTTATTGTAAAAGAAGCAACGGGTTCACCACCTCAGCTGGCTAGACTTATGCAGATAAGTGAGCGCAAGGTGTACCAGCTTATAGAGCAATTAAAAGATATAGAAGCTCCTGTGTCCTATAGCAGGGTACACAAAACGTATTTCTATGAAGATGATTTTGATCTTCAGGTTACGGTTTCTGTTACTGTGCTGAAAGACAATGAACTTACCGAAATTTTCGGGGGAAGTTATTTTTTGACAAATAAAATTCAAACTGCAAGCTTTCTGCAGGGATCGATACTATCTTAGTGTTGTGAAACAAATGTGCCAAAAACTTTTGTTTTGTAATGTTTTCTTAAACATTATATCCTAAATCATTGTGTAACTTAATGTATTAATGTCATGAAAAATTTAAACAACTATGGTGTTCAGGAGCTGAACACGGCTGAATTGCAGGAAATTAACGGAGGACTTGATCTTGGAGCTGTTTTAGGTCTTGTTACCGGAGTTCTGGGGACTGTTACCGGAGTAGTAGGGGGAATTGTTTCCGTAGTAGGAAGCATCGTAGAACTTACCTTAGGTATTATCTCCGGAGTAACAGATCTGTAAAGGTCTATTCAGAGATACAGGAAAGCCGTATTAAAGAGAAAATACAGGGAACAGGGATTCAACCCCGGTAAACCTCGAAATTCTCTTGGATACGGTTTTTTATTTCCAGTGGAATTAAAAGAAAAACTGCAAGGTTTGTGCAGCGAACAAAGGTACCTTAGCAAGGTAAATCAGAAGGCGTTCGAGCCCGGGTTTTAAATTGGATACACAATAGAATACCGGAACATAATCAAGTAATTAATTCGCATAACTTAATTTAAATCAAAAATCATGAAAAATTTAGACAACTACGGAGTTCAGGAACTGAACGCTACTGAAATGAACGAAATCAACGGTGGACTGATCGGAGGTCTTGACGGGGTTCTTAATCTTGTAACAGGTGTTATTAACACTGTTGTTGGTGTTGTAGGAACTGTAGTTAGCACTGTAACAGGTCTTTTAGGAGGTCTGTTGGGTGGACTGTAAACCGTACATTCATTGAAAATGTAAAGGCCGGATGTTGTAAGAAAACACCCGGCTTTTTAATGCAGGGAAATAGAAAAAAAACATTAAACTGCAAGGTTTATGCAGTGAATAAGACTAATTTAGCGGTATCCAAACTCCCCTTTTAACATTTTGCACCCCACCCAAACCTTATTAAACCTAATTGAATTGTTATGAAGGATCTGGACAAATTCGGAGTTCAGGAACTGGAAAGTTCCGAACTGTACAAAATTAACGGGGGCATAAATCTCGGTGATGCCATATCACTACTCAACGGCATCCTCAATATTGTCTTAGGATATATGAATGCCGCGGTACAGGCCGTGGAAGAATATGTGAACAACTTTTTGCAGGGTATTACGTCATAAATAAGCGTAACGGCAGGTAGTATGTTCTGTTTAAGTGTGTATTTTTTAATCTTTTACCTTTTGTAAAAGACAATTAAATAATCAAAATCAATGTGTAATTAATTAATACTTTATCATGAAAAATCTGGAAAACTACGGAGTTCAGGAAATGAACACTAACGAATTAAAAGAAGTAAACGGTGGGCTCTTAGGAGACCTTGGAGGGGTTATTGACCTGGTAACAGGAATTATCGGAACTGTAACCGGTGTTGTAGGTACTGTTGTGAACCTGGTAAGTGGTCTTTTAGGAGGTCTTCTCGGAGGTATCTAATCCCGGAATTTACAGAGAACACAAAGAAAGAGGGTGATTTTGATCATCCTCTTTTTTGTTTTTGTAGTTAAAAACATACAAAACTGCAAGGTTTGTACAGGGAATAAAACTAACTTAGCACTAAGCTTTGGCACATTAGTTTTTATTTCCCGTCATTTTTTTGCTGTATAAAAGCAGTATGAAAGTGATATTGAATCTTATTGTATAACTTAACTTAACAAATTATGAAAAATCTGGAAAACTACGGAGTTCAGGAGCTGAACGCTGCAGAAATGAATGAAATCAACGGAGGTATAACCCTTAGTCTTGGACAAGCGCTTGGGTTGGCCCTTGGTGTGGTTAATATTGTAGTTGACGCTGTGCAGGATGCTGCAGTGGCCGTTGCACAATATGTAGCCGGAATTATCGGAGGATTATAGTATTCCCGACCTTTGAACGTTTATAAGACTGCTTTTCCGAACAGGTAAAGCAGTTTTTTTTTGCGCCTGTGTAAGAAAAATTCCCGTATAGAGAGTAAGCTTAAAAACTGCAAGGTTTGTGCAGTGAATAAAGCTACCTTAGCCTTGATTAAATAAGGATTTATACACTTTAGTAAGTGTTTCACGATATTATTCCGGTTGCTTTTGATCAGCCGGGATCCAACCACAACTATTGCGAAATTGTACACCTTATAATTGTTTTATTAACTTAACTTAGATTCTAGTATGAAAAATCTCGAAAACTACGGAGTTCAGGAACTGAACGCTACTGAAATGAACAAAACAAACGGCGGATTGACTATCAGCATAGGTATAGGAAGTCTAAGCGGTGCGCTTTCCGGCGTAATAGGCTTCGTTACCGGAACTGTAGGCGGAGCTGTTTCTCTGCTGTTTGGTTTGCTGGGAAGCATTTCTATTTCTGCCTCTGCGGAAGCATAGAGATATAGGTAATATATTTCAGTTAAAAAGTTTAAGCTGTTCCCTTCACCGGGAATGGCTTTTTTTATGGATAGCGAGATGCTTGCAGGTTTTTTTTATTCGTTTTCGGGAGCTACCAACTAAAAAAGAAGGTTTTGACTCACTTCCGCCATACTGCCAAACCACATCATTGAATTCGCGGCTAATAAAACTAAGGAACCTTGCCGTCTTTGTGCGGAATGAACGAAAACCGGGACCTTGAATTTTAAGACCTGTAACCAAAAATATCCGTAGTCCGGACCAAAATCCCGGTTCTCTCCGCAACATTTCCCCTTAATTCTGCTAACCCTTAAACCACTTAACAGGATTAAAAAATATTCTCTGCATGTTTTTTGCAGTTCTCAGAGTTACTTTGCGCGCTCAAACCCGAATTATCACTATGACAAAAAAGAAAACCATAATAAAACAACACGACATTACCGATTGTGGCGCTACCTGTCTGGCGTCTATATCAGCTCATTATAATTTACAGATACCCATTGCCCGTATACGGCAATACGCCAGTACGGATAAAAAAGGAACTAACGTACTCGGTCTTATTGAAGCAGCCCAGAAACTGGGCTTTGAGGCCAAAGGAGTGCGGGGAGACATTAACAGCCTTTTTAAGATTCCGAAGCCCGCAATAGCTCATGTTATTGTCCGGGAGGTGTTACATCATTATGTGGTGGTGTACGAAGTAACCAAGACACATGTCGTGGTTATGGATCCGGGAGACGGAAAGATACACAAGAAAACCCATAAGGAATTTGAGGAAGAATGGACAGGCGTCCTGGTGATCTTAATGCCGGATGAAAGTTTTTCCACCGGCAATGAAAAAGTTTCTTCTCTGAGACGGTTCTGGTTTTTGCTGCGTCCTCATAAATTTGTCCTTCTGCAGGCCTTTTTCGGGGCGCTTATTGTTACCCTGCTCGGATTTTCCACTTCTATTTATCTGGGGAAGATCACGGATTATGTGCTTACGGGGGGCAATACCAAACTTCTCAACCTCTTGAGTATTGTGATGCTTATACTGCTGGTATTGCAGATAATTGTAGGGATATTCAAAGACACCTTTCTCATAAAAACAGGACAGCAAATAGATGCCCGGCTCATACTCGGTTATTATAAGCACCTGCTGAAATTACCGCAGCAATTTTTTGATACCATGCGGGTAGGAGAGATTATTTCCCGTATTAACGATGCCGTTAAAATACGAACCTTCATCAATGGAGTGGCACTCAGTCTTACCGTAAATGTACTTATCCTTATTTTTTCTTTTGCATTGATGTTTTTTTACTATTGGAAACTGGCACTTATTATGCTGGCTATCATACCGTTCTATATTGGTATTTATGTGGTGACCAACCGGCTCAATAAAAAAGCGGAAAGAAAAGTGATGGAACGTGCAGCAGACCTGGAAAGCCAGTTGGTAGAATCGTTGAACTCCGTGGGGACCATCAAACGTTTCGGGCTGGAATCTTTTGCAAATATTAAGACGGAAGCCCGTTTTATTAACCTGTTAAATATCGGCTATAAGTCGGCTTTAAATACCGTTTTCTCTTCTACCTCCTCTACCTTTATTTCCCAATTATTTACCATTATCCTGTTGTGGAGTGGTTCTTATTTTGTCATAGACCGTGAAATAACCCCGGGAGAATTACTGTCCTTTTATGCTATTATCGGTTACTTTACAGGTCCGGTGTCCCAGTTGGTAGGAGCAAACAAGCAAATACAAAATGCCTGGATCGCGGCAGACCGTCTGTTTGAGATTATGGACCTGGAACGCGAAGAGCAGGAAGATAAAATAAAACTTACCCGCGAAAACATGGGAGATATAGCCTTCCGCAATGTGTTTTTCAGGTATGGTACCCGGGTAGAAGTCTTCAAGGATTTTTCCCTGGATATACCCAAAGGTAAGATCACTGCGGTAATCGGGGAGAGCGGTTCCGGAAAATCGACCCTTATTTCCCTTCTGCAAAACATTTACCCCATCCAGAAAGGGAAGATCATCATAGGGGAATACGATTTAAAATACATTGAAAACTCCAGTCTGAGAGACCTGGTAGGAGTAGTGCCACAGAAAATAGATCTTTTCGGAGGAAATGTGGTAGAAAATATTGCCGTTGGAGAATTCCAGCCCAATATGGAAAGGATCATGGAAATATGTAAGAGCATAGGTATACTCCCGTTTATAGAGAATCTGCCCAACGGGTTTGCGACCTATCTCGGGGAAAACGGCGCCACCCTTTCCGGGGGGCAAAAACAGCGTATTGCCATAGCCAGGGCACTGTACAAACAGCCGGAAATACTGGTGCTGGATGAAGCTACCTCTTCGCTGGACAGTACTTCGGAAAGCTTTGTGCTAAAAACCATTGCCAATCTGCGGGAGAAAAATAAGACCATTGTAGTTATAGCCCACCGGCTGAGTACCGTGGTACATGCCGATAAAATTGTGGTGCTGGACAAAGGAGAAGTTATAGAAGAAGGAAGCCACAAGGAGTTGTATCACAGTAAGGGGCATTATTATAAATTATGGCAGCAGCAAATACCGGAATTTCCGGTATAAAGTAACTATACCATATACTGGTTCCGGGCCAAACGCATTAAAAAAACTATAGTAGCAACGTTTAAAATTCCAGGTTACAAGTTGCAGGTTCCAGGTTCTGGTTCTCCGGTCGCTGGTATTTATATTTCACCTCCAATCTCTAATCTGTAAGTTAAACTGTAAACCTGTAACCTGCCCTTCGCCCTTAGTTCCTGCCTGTCCGGCGGGTATCCTGAGTTTATCGAAGGGCTCAGGGACCTGCAACCTGCAACCTGCAACTTGTAACAAAGAAATAATACCTCCAACTCCATCCCGATAGTTACCGGGACTCCTCAAACCTGAACTGCGACACCCTTACCGCTGCTCTCATATAATGCGTTTGCCCGGATATACTGGTTTTCCGGTATCCGGATACTTGCAAAATTTCCTTAGGTTTGTAGTGAACCCGGGGAATAATTATTGCGTGTATGGTAATAACCACCAAAGCCATAGTGCTATCGGCTATAAAATATGGAGATACCAGCCTTATTGTAAAGTGTTTTACCGAATGCTGTGGTGTGCAGTCTTATCTTTTGCGAGGAATATTTTCCTCCCGTAAGGGAAAATTGCAAAAAGCTCTTTTTTTTCCGCTTAACCAATTAGAAATTACCGCAAGCCACAAAGGTAAGGGCAACCTGGAACACATCAAAGAAGCCCGGGTAGAGCATCATTATCAAACCCTTTATGCGGACATGACCAAGAATACCGTGGTACTTTTCCTGGCAGAAGTGCTTGGCAACTGCATACAGGAAGAAGAAGAAAATGCCGCTCTGTACCGGTACATAGAAGAAGCCCTCCTTTGGTTGGATAGACAGGAAAAAACAGCGAACTTTCATATATTATTCCTTCTGAAACTAACCAGGTATCTCGGTTTTTACCCGGACGCGTCCTCAGAACATCTCCCTTATTTTGACCTTCCCGAAGGTGTCTTTGTCTCCCATGCAGGGTATGGTCCTGTTATTGACGGGGATACCCTGGGGCACTTCCGCAAATTTTTAGGAACCGATTTTGAAGGAACAGGCCAGATCAGACTCACAAAAGATATCCGCCGGAATATTTTAAATGCTCTTATAACCTACTACGAGCTGCATCTTACCGGTTTCCGGAAGCCGAAGTCCTTGCAGGTTTTACACGAAGTGTTCCGTTAAACCTGTTTTTGCGGATGGGGAGTATTAAAAAGGCAAATCAACGTCCCGGAACCCGGGGCAGTATGAAAAAATATAGTTATGGATAAAGAAGCATTGAAGAAATTGTTTGCGGATAATGACGGACGTTTTATCCCGGGAGTATATAATTATTGCGATCGCTGGTGCGAACGTTGTCACCTGGCGTCCAGATGCCGTGTTTACAATATGGAAAAAGGACTGGCGGACGGGGAGAAGCATGCGGGAAACGAAAAATTCTGGCAGGGAATTCATACCAATCTGAAACTCGCTGTGGAAATGATGAAGGAAATGGCCGGTGAAAAAGGGATAGATCTCAGCGGGATAGAACAGGAAAGTACCGAGGAAGCCGGAAGAAAGAAAAGAGGAGAGGCCATGAAACACGATCTGTCCGTACAGGGTAAAAAGTATGCGGAAGAAAGCGAAAAATGGCTGAGGAAAAATGAAAAACAACTGGAAGGCGTAAAGGATGAATTTCTAAAAAATGCCAGGTTGGGGCTTACAGAAGGGAAAGCGAAAGAATCACTGCTCGAAGTTTCCGAAGCCGTTGAGGTAATTCACTGGTACAGCTTTCAGGTCCATATAAAGATCATGCGTGCCCTGCAATATGTAAAGTTTCCCGATGAAGATGACGATCCCGTTCAGAACGATGCTAACGGTTCGGCAAAAGTGGCGCTTATAGGCACGGAAAGATCCGCTTTTGCCTGGACGGTACTTTTGTCGCGTTTTGAACAACACGAAGACGAGATATTACATCTCCTGGTCTTGCTGGAAAAAATAAAGAAAGGTATCCTGAAAGAATTCCCTGACGTACGGGAATTTCATCGTCCCGGTTTTGACGACTGAAAAAGAATAAATACATAATCGGCTTAAATAGCCGGGGTTCCGGAGCATGGAAGTTTGCCATGACCTGCTTTCGCAACGAACCCGCCGATTTTCCAGGCTTACCACCTTTACAATTCGTTGAAAATGATTAATTTCGCAATCTTAAAAGAGATAAGGAGAACAAATAATGAAATTTACCGAGTATAAAGGTCTTGAACTGTCCGGACTGGCAGAAGAAATCCTGAACTATTGGGAGGAAAACAGTGTTTTTGAAAAGAGTATAACATTACGGGAAGGATGTAAACCTTTCGTGTTTTACGAAGGGCCGCCCTCAGCCAATGGGCTACCGGGAATACACCACGTGATGGCACGTGCTATCAAGGACATTTTTTGTCGCTATAAGACCCAGAAAGGTTACCAGGTAAAGCGTAAGGCCGGGTGGGATACACACGGACTTCCGGTAGAACTTGGCGTGGAAAAAGAACTCGGAATAACCAAAGAGGACATCGGCAAAAAGATATCGGTAGAAGAATATAACCAGGCCTGTAAGCAAGCGGTTATGCGGTATACCGGTATCTGGAACGACCTCACCCGCAAAATGGGTTATTGGGTGGATATGGATAATCCGTACATCACCTATAAATCCAAATACATGGAAAGCGTATGGTGGTTGCTCAAGCAAATATACGACAAGGGCCTGATCTACAAAGGCTATACGATACAGCCTTACTCCCCCAAGGCGGGAACGGGGCTGAGCTCTCACGAACTCAACCAGCCCGGATGTTACCGGGATGTTACGGACACTACGGTTGTAGCCCAGTTCAGGGCAAAACAGGATACGCTGCCCGAAGTTCTTCGCGGATATGGTGATGTCCATTTGCTGGCCTGGACGACAACCCCATGGACATTACCGTCCAACACCGCGCTTACCGTAGGGGCGAAGATCGAATATGTGCTGGTGAAAACATTTAACCAATATACTTTTGAGCCCATACATGTAGTTTTGGCCAAAAACCTGGTAGGAAGCATATTTTCCGGTAAGTATTACGAGACGGAAAGCGAGGAGGATTTTGACACCTATACCTCCGATAAGAAAAAAATACCGTTTCGTGTACAGACCGAATGCAAAGGAACGGACCTCGTAGGTATAAAGTACGAACAGTTGTTGCCGTATGCGTTGCCATATCAGCATCCGGAGAATGCTTTCCGGGTGATTCCGGGAGACTTTGTAACCACCGAAGACGGTACGGGTATCGTACATACCGCGCCTACTTTCGGTGCGGATGATGCCAGGGTAGCGAAAGAAGCTTCCCCGGAAGTACCGCCTATGCTGGTACTGGACGATAATAACAATCCTGTTCCGCTTGTAGACCTCCAGGGACGTTTCCGCAAGGAATTGCCGGAAGTAGGAGGTAAATACGTGAAAAACGAATATTACGATGATGACAAGGCGCCGGAGAAATCCGTGGACGTGGAGATAGCCATAAAGCTGAAAGAAGAGAACAAGGCTTTTAAAGTGGAAAAATACGTGCACAGTTATCCGCATTGCTGGAGGACGGACAAGCCCGTATTGTATTACCCGCTGGATTCCTGGTTTATAAAGGTGACCGAGGTAAAAGAACGGATGTACGACCTGAACACTACCATAAACTGGAAACCCAAGGCTACCGGTGAAGGACGTTTTGGTAACTGGCTGCAGAATGCCAACGACTGGAATCTTTCCCGTTCCCGTTTCTGGGGAATACCGCTGCCCATATGGCGGACAGAAGACGGTAAGGAAGAGATCGTCATAGGCTCCGTAGAAGAATTGAAAACCGAAATAGCCAAAGCGGTTACGGCCGGGGTTATGGAGAAAGACATATTTGCCGGCTTTGTTGCCGGAGATATGAGCGAGGAGAACTATGAGAAGATAGACCTGCACAAAAATGTAGTAGACCGTATTGTCCTGGTATCGCCTTCCGGAAAACCCATGAAGCGCGAATCTGACCTGATCGATGTTTGGTTCGACAGCGGTTCCATGCCATACGCCCAATGGCATTACCCGTTTGAAAATAAAGAAAAAATAGATAGTGGAGAAGCTTTCCCGGCCGATTATATAGCAGAAGGAGTAGACCAGACCAGGGGATGGTTCTATACCCTGCACGCCATAGGGACTATGGTTTTCGATTCCGTGGCCTATAAGAATGTAGTTTCCAACGGACTGGTACTGGATAAGAACGGGCAAAAAATGTCCAAACGCCTCGGCAATGCCGCGGACCCCTTTGTGACACTTAAAGAATACGGTCCGGATGCTACCCGCTGGTATATGATCAGTAATGCCAACCCGTGGGATAACCTGAAATTTGACCTGGAAGGGATAGCGGAGGTACGACGTAAGTTTTTCGGAACCCTGTACAATACCTATTCTTTCTTCGGTCTCTATGCCAACATAGATAATTTTACTTATTCGGAAGCCGATATACCATTGGAAGAACGTCCGGAAATAGACCGTTGGATTCTATCGGAACTGAACACACTTATCCTTAAGGTAGACAGTTTTTATGCCGATTATGAACCTACCAGGGCAGCGAGGGCCATTTCGGACTTTACACAGGAATACCTGAGCAACTGGTTCGTACGCCTGAGCAGGAGACGTTTCTGGAAAGGGGATTACGGCAAAGATAAGATTTCGGCATACCAGACGTTATATACCTG
This sequence comes from Sinomicrobium endophyticum, assembly GCF_052983315.1. NCBI lineage: Bacteria > Pseudomonadati > Bacteroidota > Flavobacteriia > Flavobacteriales > Flavobacteriaceae > Sinomicrobium > Sinomicrobium endophyticum. The sequence goes on along the minus strand of NZ_JBRKIS010000039.1, from coordinate 160,283 downwards.
CCTGGAAGTGATTGCCAGGCTCGGGGCTCCCATAGCGCCTTTCTATATGGACAGGCTTTACAGGGACCTCACGGCAGTGACCGGAAAAGGGAATACGGAAAGCGTGCACCTGGCCGATTTTCCGGTGTATGAAGGGAAATGTGTCGACAAATCGCTGGAACACAAAATGGAGAAGGCACAAACCATATCTTCCCTGGTACTGTCACTGCGTAAAAAGGAAAGTATCCGGGTACGCCAGCCGTTGCAGAAAATAATGATCCCGGTGCTGGACGAACAAAGCAGGGAAGAGATTCTTGCCGTGGCCGATCTTATAAAATCGGAAGTGAATGTCAAGGAGATAGAGCTGCTGGATGATGCTTCCGGAGTGCTGGTAAAACAGGTGAAACCTAATTTTAAGAAATTAGGACCGCGATTTGGTAAGGATATGAGGTTGGTTTCCAGTAAAATACAGGAGTTTACGCAGGAAGATATTAAAAAAATCGAGCAAAATGGCCTTATTGAGGTGGAAATTAACGGAAAAAGCATTACTTTAGTTAGCGATGAAGTGGAGATTTCTTCACAGGATATAGAAGGATGGTTAGTAGCAGTATCGGAAGGGCTTACCGTAGCTCTGGATGTTACCATTACCGAGGACCTTCGAAGGGAAGGAGTAGCAAGAGAACTGGTGAACAGGATACAGAACCTTCGAAAAGACTCCGGGTTTGATGTAACGGACAAAATAGATGTGAAGCTTCAGAAAGATGGTTTTGTAGAACAGGCTGTAACGAGTAATTTGGATTATATCAAGACAGAAACCCTAACGGCAGAACTCGATTTTGAAGAACATATGGAAAACGGTACGGAAGTTGCTTTTGATGATGTGAATACCAAATTGTTTATTCAAAAACATTAACGCTATGAGTACAGATGTAAAGGTAAGATATTCCGATAAAGAACTGGATGAGTTCAGGATATTGATAGAAGGAAAAATTGACAAAGCCAAAAAGGACCTGGACCTGATTAGAAGTGCATATATGAATGACGGTAACAATGGTACGGACGATACCTCTCCTACATTCAAAGCTTTCGAAGAAGGTTCCGAAACCATGAGCAAAGAGGCCAATACGCAGCTTGCTATCCGCCAGGAGAAGTTTATCAGGGACCTCAAAAACGCACTGGTTCGTATAGAGAACAAGACCTATGGTATTTGTCGTGTAACCGGTAAACTTATCAGTAAAGAGCGTTTGAAGCTCGTACCCCATGCTACATTGAGTATTGAGGCTAAAAACATGCAAAAGAGTTAAGAAGCTTCCGGGAATGCGTAAGGTATGCCTTAACGGGTGTCCGGATTGTTTTTATGACGATATACAATACAAAAACCTGCCGATTTTACGTGTCCGGCGGGTTTTCTTTTAAACAAAGGACATAGTTGCCGAAAGGGAAATATTTGTATTTTTGGCCTTTGAGTGAAGGAGAAAAAGAAAAATGACATATAAAATCCGCTCGTGGCGGACATATTTGCAAAAGGTATCATGTCTTTAAAAAAAGCTGCACTAATAATCTTCCTGGTCGTCCTTATTGATCAGATCAGCAAGATTTATATCAAAACCCATTTTATCCTGGGAGAATCGGTAACCGTTTTCAGTTGGTTCAAGATATTGTTTATTGAAAATGAAGGAGCGGCCTGGGGCACAAAACTGAGTGATATCATTCCGTTTATCTCGGATGAGGTTGGAAAGATAGCGCTTACCGTATTTCGCCTGTTTGCCATTTGTGGTATCGGTTACTGGCTGTACGATGCGGTGAAGAAAAACAGCCCCCGGATTTTAATAATTTCCATAGCCCTTATTTTTGCAGGTGCACTCGGTAATATTGTGGACTCTGTCTTTTACGGTTTGGTTTTCAACGAGAGCCATAACCAGGTGGCTACCCTTTTTGCGGCCGAACCTTATGGTAAACTTTTTCACGGCAAGGTGGTAGACATGCTTTATTTTCCGATGATTGATACTACCTGGCCCGATTGGGTCCCTTTCCTGGGAGGAAAGACTTTCCGTTTCTTCGAACCGGTATTTAACCTCGCGGATTCGGCCATTTTTATAGGTGTTGTGGCCCTTTTGGTATTCCATAAACAGGCATTTCCCAAAAAAGAGGAAGAGCCCGCTCAGGAAAACGTATAGATGGTCTCCGGGGTGACACAATAATCCAGTTTTATATCGCTTTCCAGGAGTTCCGTAATGTGTTCTTCCGCCTCAAAAAAGGACAGGCCTATCTTTATAGTATCTTTCCGGCATGAGGATAAAAAACGGTCGTAAAACCCTTTGCCATAGCCTACACGGTTGCCTTTGGTGTCAAAAGCGAGAAGCGGTACAAATACCACGTCTATTTTTCCGGGAGGCACTTCCAGCCCGTCTACAGGTTCGGGAATATCATATACGTTCTTTTTTATTACCGTATTGTCCGTAAGCAGGTAGTGGATCATAGAGCCGTCTTCGAAATTACTTTTAGGCAATACGATCTCCTTATCTTTTCCCTGGAGAATACTCAGTATAAAAGAAGTGTCTATTTCCCGGTGTTTTTCGATAGGAAGAAAAATGTGATAATATGTGCCTTTCCAGATAGGTAAGGATAATATTTTATTGGCTATACCCAGGCTTTTATCTTCGGCGGCTGCATCCGTCATCTGCCTGCGCAGGCCTTTGTATTTTATTCTTAGTTCCTTTTTGTCCATGAAACTTTTTGATGTACTAAAATTTACCGGTTAACGGTAGTTCTGTTGCTTTTTTTGTTGTCCCGGTGCGTATTTCTTGGCGCTTTTTTCACCGGTTATCTTTTTCATTTGTCCGGGAGGAATGTCTCCTTTGGCATTGGTATGTACCCTGTGTACACTACAGGAAGTAATAAATGCAGCCATGAGGAAAAGTACGAATATGAATTTTAAGTTTTTCATAATTCTTTATTTTAGAGATAAACATTTTTAGTATATACAAATATACCTTAAAAATCATGCCATCTTTTTTTCCGGGAAAGAAAACAGGGTAAAGTAGGTGAGCGGATCCACAAAAAGTAACGTATAAAATTACTAATTTCGCTATATGAGCACTACTTCTGTAGAAATACTACTCCAGACACTTCCGGACAGTCCCGGGGTGTATCAGTTTTATGACAAGGACGGAAAGATATTATATGTAGGAAAGGCCATAAAACTGAAAAAAAGGGTTTCTTCCTACTTTCACAAAAATCACGAATACGGCAAAACAAGAGTACTTGTTAAGAAAATTGCGGATATTAAGCATATTGTCGTTCCGACGGAGACCGATGCCCTGCTCCTGGAAAACAATCTCATCAAGAAATATCAGCCGAGATACAATGTTTTGCTGAAGGACGATAAGTCCTATCCGTGGATCTGCATCAAAAAAGAACGTTTCCCCCGGATTTTTACTACGCGAAGGATCATAAAGGACGGTTCCGAGTATTTTGGCCCGTATACCAGTATGAAAACCATCCGGACCCTGTTGGAGCTTATCAAGGGGCTGTATCCGTTGCGTACATGTAATTACGACCTTTCCGCAGATAAAATAAATGCCGGAAAATACAAGGTATGCCTGGAATATCACCTCGGGAATTGTAAAGGTCCCTGTGAAGGCCTGCAATCCATCGGCGAATACGATGCGCAGATCAGGGCCATTAGAGAGATACTCAAAGGTAATTTTAAAGATTCCCTGCAAAGTTTTAGAGCCCGGATGAAGTCCTGTGCAGATGAAATGCAGTTTGAGGAAGCCCAGAAGATTAAGGAGAAAATAGAGGTGCTGGAAAATTACCAGGCCAAATCGACCATAGTGAACCCGAAAATCAGTAATGTGGATGTGTTTTCCATAGTTTCGGACGATAGTTATGGCTATGTCAATTTTTTACAGTTATCTTACGGTTCTATTATCCGGGCGCATACCATAGAAATGAAAAAGAAACTGGAAGAGTCGGATAAAGAATTACTGGAACTTGCCATTACGGAATTGCGACAGCGTTTTCATTCGAGGTCCGGTGAAATTTATGTTCCGTTTGCCGTAAAAACTTCAGATCAGGTCAAAGTCACTATACCCAAACTCGGAGACAAAAAAAGACTGATGGAATTGTCTGAAAGAAATGCCCGGTTTTACAGGCAGGAGCGGTTTAAACAGGTAAAGATCACCGACCCGGACAGGCATGTAAACCGCATTATGGAACAGATGAAACGAGACCTTCGTTTAAAACAGGAACCGAGGCATATTGAGTGTTTTGACAATTCCAATATACAGGGAACCAACCCCGTTGCAGCCTGTGTCGTTTTCAAAGATGGTAAGCCCAGTAAAAAGGACTACCGGCATTTTAATATCAAAACCGTGGAGGGGCCGGATGATTTCGCTTCTATGGAAGAAGTGGTATTCCGAAGGTATAAAAGACTTTTGGAAGAAGGACAATCCCTGCCGCAACTTATCGTTATAGACGGAGGGAAGGGACAGCTGTCTTCCGCATTAAAAAGTCTCGAAGTTCTGGGACTCCGGGGTAAAATTGCCATAGTGGGTATTGCCAAACGGCTCGAGGAAATATATTACCCTGGAGACTCCATACCGCTTTACCTGGATAAAAAATCGGAAACCCTTAAGGTGATACAGCATCTCCGGAATGAAGCACACCGTTTCGGTATAACGTTCCACAGAAATAAAAGAAGCAATGCCGCAATAGAGAGCGAGCTTACGAACATTGAAGGAGTGGGGCATAAAACAGCCGAAGAATTACTGAAAGAATTCCGTTCGGTGAAACGGATAAAAGAGGCGGAACTGAACGATATATCAAAAGTGATCGGGCAGGTGAAAGCAAAGAAGGTTTATGATTATTTTCATTGAAGGATATCTGTGATGAGGTTTTTTGCGTATATTATGAGATGAAGATCGAAGTAACAGAACCGGGGAATGGCGAATGATGGAGTAATATTTTAAAAGGGGGTTTTAACTTCGGGGTTGCCGGTTCAGTATTGGAAATTCGTTATTTAAGAAAGAGCGGAATGTAGAACTGTAGAATGATGAATAATGAACGATGAAGTGATGTTTTAAAAGGTTTTTTAGTTTAACATATTCATTATTCAATTTTTAAATCTTTGTTACATGGAAAGGTATAAGTACGACCTGGAAGAAAGATTAATCCGGTTTTCAGTAGATATTATTCTGGCATGTGGAAAGCTTGAGGGCGGGTTTGCATTACAGCATCTGTCAAGGCAATTAATTCGATCCACCACATCTGTAGCATTAAATTATGGAGAGGCCCAAAGTGCTGAATCTAAGAGAGATTTTTTACATAAAATGAAAGTTTGTCTTAAAGAACTGAGGGAGTCACTAATAAATTTAAAAATACAGAAAGGAGCAAAATTAATTGCTGATATAGAGATGTTAAATATACTTTTAGGAGAAAATAACGAATTGGTGGCCATATTTGTCACAAGTATTAAAACATCAGAAAAAGGTAACAAATAAGAAAATTCCGTTTATTCAATTGGAATGGATATCGAATCGCGGAATGCGGAATAAAGAAATGGTTTTTAACTTTGGGGTTGGTAATTTATCATTCGGGATTCGATATTGGAATGAGGTAAAGGAAGTGACGGATCTCAGAATAGCCAATGATGCCGTTACTTTTGGTGTTCATTATTCGAAATTCATCATTCATCATTAAAAAAAGGGTTTAGGTTTAAAAATATACAAGAATGAAAAAGCATGTACTCCTCTTTCTGTTATGTATGACCGCCTGGTCCGGTTATACGCAGGACACGGATTCGGAAGACGTAAAAGTGGGACTGGTTCTGAGCGGGGGAGGTGCCAAGGGACTTGCACATATAGGTGCCCTTAAGGTCATCGAGGAGGCCGGGGTGCGTATTGATTATATCGGGGGTACCAGCATGGGGGCAATAATAGGTGCTTTATATGCCTCGGGGTATTCGGCAAAACAACTCGATTCTATTTTTCAGGTAGTGGATTTCAACGAACTTATACAGGATAATGTGCCGCGATCCGCCCGTACCTTTTATGAAAAGGAAAACTCCGAGCGCTATGCACTGACACTTCCTTTTGACAATTTCAAAATATCTTTTCCCAGGGCCTTGTCACGGGGCCAGAATATATACAACCTGTTGGTAAAACTTCTTTATCCCGTAAACGATGTCGAAGATTTCAGTAAACTTCCCATTCCGTTTTTTTGTATCGCAACCAATGTGGAAACGGGAGAACCTATAGTGTTGAACAAAGGATATCTGCCGGAGGCCATCCTGGCCAGCGGATCGTTCCCTTCCCTGTTTAATCCGGTGGAAATAGAAGGAAATGTGCTCATAGACGGGGGAGTAGTCAATAATTACCCTATTAACGGGGTAAAAGCCCTCGGTGCGGAGAAAATTATAGGGATTGATGTGCAGGACGCACTGGCGGAGAGGGATGAACTCAGTGCGGCGACCGATATTCTGATGCAGATCAATAACTACCGTACCGTGAACGATATGAAGATAAAGTCGGGGGAAACGGATGTTTATATAAAACCGGAGATAAAAGGTTTTTCTGTAGTGTCCTTTGACCGGGGACAAGCCATTATCGCTAAGGGGGAGACGGCAGCAAGGGAGAAGATGCAGGAACTCCGGGAACTTGCAGCCCGGCAGACATCCGGACCAAGGGCCGAACATTATGTAAAAGAAGTGGACAGCATTGATATAAGCGGTTTAACCCTGGAAGGGAATGACAAGTATTCCAGGGCATATATCAAGGGGAAACTGCGTTTTACCACATCGGGAAAAGTTTCTTTTTTAAAACTGGACCAGGGACTGGCAAATTTGTCGGCAACCAACAACTTTGAGAGTATACGCTACAGGTTTATGAAAGATAAGGAGGAAGAAGATAAGTATAATATGCTTATGAGACTCCAGGAAAATAAAAGGACGATGCTCCTGCGTTTCGGACTGCATTACGATGGTTTATACAAAAGTGCGGTATTGTTAAACATTACCAAAAAGCAATTTCTCCTGGACGATGACGTATTGTCCCTGGATGTTGTATTGGGAGATAATCTCCGGTATAACCTGGAGTATTATCTGGACAAGGGGTTTTACTGGAGTTTCGGTGTAAAATCGTCATACAACAGATTTACCACGGATATCAGTGTGGATTTTCTGGAAGAATCCGAACAGCAACCTCCTGTTGTTGACGGCCTGAACCGGATAGGGGCCAAATTGTCGGATCTCACCAACCAGATCTACCTGCAGACCGTTTTCCGGGAAGAATTTTCCGTAGGTGCCGGGGTGGAACACAAGCGATTGCGAATAGAATCGGAAACCATATCGCAGGGAGACAGCAGAAAGGCTACGTTTGAGGACAGCGATCATTACAGTGTATACGGTTTTATGAAACTGGATACGTATGACAACCGTCATTTTCCCAAAAAGGGATTGTATTTTGATGCGGATTATCATTTTTACTTTGCGTCTTCCGATTACAACAATACATTTACGGAGTTTTCCATGCTTAAGGCCAAAGCCGGGATGGCCACTCCTGTTTTTTTCCGTAATATAGCATTGAACCTTTCAACAGAAGCGGGCTCTACCTTGGGGGAGACCGGGGTGGAATCCCTGGAATATATACTGGGAGGCTACGGGAATAACCTGATCAATAATTTTACTCCTTTCCTGGGGTATGATTTTATCAGCTTCGGGGGGAACAGTTATGTGAAGGCCACTGCTACGCTCGATTACGAATTTATGCGTAAAAACCATTTGAACTTTACGGCCAATTTTGCCAATTCCGGGGACGACATTTTTGAACGCGGTGACTGGTTTCAGGCTCCGACCTATACAGGGTACGCTGTGGGCTATGGCTTGGAAACCTTTGTAGGCCCCTTAGAACTGAAGTACTCCTGGTCTCCGGAGAGAGGCAAGGGCATCTGGTTTTTTAATCTCGGGTTCTGGTTCTGATAAAAAGGATTACAGGTTTATCTTTAGTAATTCATGTAATTTTTGCCGTCCGGAGGAGGAGATGATAACTTCCCTGGAATTTTGTTTTTTCCGTATCCATTGCGAGGAGATCATCCGGTCCAGGAAAGCCGCGCCTAAAGCTCCGGCAAGATGATGTTTCCGTTCACTCCAGTCCAGGCACGGCCTTGCGAAAGAACGCTTCTTTAAACGAAGGCTGTCCACATCGATATCCAATCCGTAAAACCATGTTTTCCCGATATCGGAGACGGTAAAAATGTCATTTTCCAAAACCAGTATACCGTTAGTTATCATAGCTTCCGTTATCATTACCCCTGCCTTTCCCGCGAGGTGGTCATAACAGGTCCTTGCGTATTTGGGCCCGGAGACCGCAGGCTGCTCCTTGCGGTCTTTTGGCTCTTCAGGAGGTACCAGGTTGGCTATAGACTCTATAACATAAGCCACCTCGGGTGTGGCGAGCCTGTAATACCGGTGCCTTCCCTGTTTTTCCACCGCCAGGAGTTCCGCCGATAAGAGCTTCTGGAGGTGATTGCTGGCCGACTGTGGTGTGGTGTCCGCACAAACAGCCAGTTCTCCCGCAGTATAGGCCCTGCCGTCCAGTAAATGCCAAAGCATCACGGCCCGTACCGGTTCTCCCAACAGGGAAGTTATTTTTTTATAGCGATCTTCAAAGGTCATTTCCTGTTTTTATACAAAGCTACGGCAGAAGAATATTTTACATTTCATTTCCGGGTGAAATATCCCGGGACGGAATGGTGTAATCTTGTACCCGGAATAATTTCAAAACTAAAAAAAGAAATGAACACCTGTTTTTTACAATCCGAAGAGGAAGACCCTTTTTCGATGTATGAAAAGATGCGAAGTAAAACCCCCGTGTATCGCGATGAAATAAACGGAGTATGGGCTATATACGGCTATAAAGATTGCCTTTATGTCCTGCAAAACAGCAGGGCAAAAATACCATTATCGCATTCCGGTGCGGAAAGAGCGTGCAACAGGTATACCCGGATTATCCGGGAGAACCTGGCCAGGAGGAGCAATCCCCCGCAACACCAAAACAGGAAAGAAGCGGTAATGCATCTTGTCAGGCTAACGGAACCTGTGGATGTAAAAGGAATTATGGACGGATTGCTGGCCGGTATCCATAACGAAAGCGTGAACTGGACAGAGACAGTGGCGAAAGTATTGCCGATAACCGTATTGTTAAAAAGCTTGCGATTCGGGAAGAGGGATATAGACTTTATACTGTCAAACATCACAATAATTAAAAAATATATGACAACTGCCATGACACGTGAAGATGTAGAACAATGGAATACCGTTTCCCAAAGGCTGTATCCGTCCATTGAAAAACACCTGCGGAACAGGAATCCGGGAATGGCAGATACCGACGTATATGTTTCTAACCTGATAGGGCTTTGTATACAATGCTATGACGCCATGTGGGGGCTTTTGAACCATGTACTTATACAATTCCTCTGCCGGAAAGATATTCCCGAAAAGGACAGCAAGGACCATTTTCGAAAACTGGTGATAGAGACACTGCGGTATATGCCTGTTTTTCATCATACCAGGAGAATATTGTCGGCAGATATGGAAATTGGCGGATATCATCTTAGAGAAGGCGATGAACTTTTGTTAGTGCTGGCATCGGCGAACCGGGATACCGCGGTATTCGTGCGTGCGGAAACTTTTGATCCCGGCCGGGAAAATAACGGAGATTACCTGGCATTTAGTTCTGGTATCCATTTTTGTCCTGCCGATCACTTTTCCATAAGCCTGGCAACGGACATGCTGGACTATATGACTTCCCGTTTTAAAACTATGGAATTGTCGGAAGATATAACCTATGCTCCGTTGTACCATGCCAGGATTCCGGAGCGGGTGATATTGAAACTTTCGGAATAGAGGGATTGTTTGATTGGTCTCAAAAATAGTTGAAGTTATTAATGCGAATTAAGGGTCAGATTTTTATTTTAGTTAAAGATCAGTCCATTGTGATTTTTTCATAAAAGACCAGTCGGGTTATTAGGTTACTGAGTTATTCAGTTTATGGGTATCGCCTAAATAACTCAATAACTTAATAACCAATAACTTAATAACCAATAACTAAAGCGCAAATTCCCCGCCGGACGGGCAGGATGATTGCTTATCAAAACCCATGGACTTCAAGTCTGATAAGGGTTTAGTTTTGTTAACCTTAAAAAAGAACAGAATGATTGCCGTAATTTTTGAAGTGGAATTATCGCCGGAGAATAAACAGGATTACCTGGATATAGCAGCCGGGTTACGGGAAGAACTGGAGAAGGCTCCCGGATTTATTTCCGTGGAGCGGTTTCAGAGCCTGACACAGCCGGAAAAACTACTTTCCCTTTCCTTCTGGGAAGATGAGAAGTCGGTCAAGTCGTGGCGTACGTTAGAAATGCATAGAGGAGCCCAAAAGAAGGGAAGAGCTTATGTTTTCCGGGATTACAGGCTCCGGGTGGCTGAGGTAAGCCGGGATTACGGCATGTTTTCACGCAATCAGGCACCCGAAGACAGCAAAAAGTTACATCAACGCTTGTAGGCGAGTAACCGGAGGGCGTTGATGACAACGATCAGGGTAGAACCTTCGTGTATAGCTACCGTAGGGCCTATCCCGGTAAAGCCGATAATGGCGGAGGGGATCAGGAATAATACGATTCCCAGGCTGATAAACAGGTTCTGCCGAATGATTTGCCTGGATTTCCTGCTGAGTCCTATGACAAAGGGGAGTTTTTCCAGTTTGTCATCCATAAGCGCAATGTCTGCCGTTTCCAGGGCAACGTCCGATCCTGCGGCTCCCATGGCAATACCAACGGTACTGTTGGCCATTGCGGGTGCATCGTTGACACCGTCCCCGACCATGGCGATCTGTGTTTCTTTTTCTCTTAGTTTTCGTATGGCTTCTACCTTATCTTCGGGCAGCAGGTCGCCATAAGCATCCGTAAGCCCGGTTTGTTCTGCAATGGCGTCGGCCACTTTCTGATTGTCACCGGTAAGCATTACCATACGGCGAATTCCTATATCTTTCAATGCCTGTAAGGTGGTTTTGGCAGATTCCCTGGGTGTATCCATTAAAGTCAGTACTCCGAGAAAGGTATTACCTTTTTTGGCCAGCATGGTAGTGTGCCCTTGCTGCTGAAAGTCCGAAACCTTGCTTTTTACCGTATCGGGCAGGATATCTTTCAGGTCTTCCTCAAAAAGAGCAGGGTTACCGATATACACGGTTTCACCTTCGTAGGTGGCCTTAATTCCCCTTCCCTGGAGCGCTTCGATATCTGTTGCTTCTTTGTTTGTCCGGGAGTTTTGCAACATTCCGGAAATATCTTTGGTAATGGCTTTAGCCAGCGGATGGTCGCTTTGGCGCTCTACCGCAAGGACACAGTTCAGGAATGCTTCTTCGGAAATTCCGTCAAAAGGAATAGCATTGGTAAGTCTCGGCTCTCCTTTTGTCAGGGTCCCGGTTTTATCGAATGCTATTGCCGAAAGGCTGCCCAGGTTCTCCAAAGCTTTTCCTCCTTTGATCAGCACTCCCGCCTGCGCCGCACGGGCAACGCCGCTTAAAACAGCGCTTGGTGTGGAAATAGCGAGGGCGCAGGGACTGGCTGCTACCAAAACGGTCATGGCACGGTAAAAACTGGCTGAAAAAGGTTCGTCTATGACCAGGCAGGCAAAACACAAGGCTAAAACCAGTAGTATAATAGACGGAACAAATATCCTCTCGAATTTTTTGGTGAACTGCTGGGTAGGGGACTGCTTGGCTTCGGCCTGGCTAACGAGGGCCACAAGCCTGGAAAGGGTGGAGTCTTTGGACAGTTTAAGGACTCTGACTTCCAGAGCACTGTTGCCGTTGATAGTACCCGTAAAAGCTTTGCTCCCGTCCGGCACGGCGCTGAAATCGGATAGTCCTTCCGCATTTTCCACGGGAATTTTGTCCACCGGGATACTTTCGCCGGTAATGGGAGACTGGTCCACACTGCTTTTTCCTTTTATAATAACACCGTCTGCCGAGATCTTGCTGTTGGGTTTGACGAGTATGATATCCCCGATGTTGAGATCTTCCACGGGGATTTCCTCGTTCTTTCCGTTTCTTTTTACCAGGGCGGTTTTAGGGCTGAGATTACCCAGGGCCTTAATGGAATTCCTGGCCTTGTTCATAGCGTAGTGTTCCAGCGAATGGCCGAGACTGAAAAGGAATAACAACAATGCTCCTTCCGCCCATTTGTCCAGGATGGCCGCACCTATGGCTGCTACGAGCATCAGAAAATCTATTTCGAATTCTCTTTTGCGTATCTTTTCAAAGGCTTCTTTAGTCGCGTAGAACCCTCCGAAGAAATATGCCGGGATATACAGGTATAGTTCATACCCGCGCAAACCGGTAAGTTTATTAAGAAGAAAACCTGTAAGCAAAAGGGCGCCGCAGAGCAGGGAAAAGACCAGTTCGGTATTCTTACCGAAGATACCGCCGTGGTTGTGATCATGATTGCATCCGCTATTGTGCGTGTGTGACTCCATAAAATTGTGTTTATATGCCGGAAATGTCTTTGGTCCCGGCACGTATTGAATGTTATGGGATAAAATTACGGGTAATCTTGTGTAACCGGGTTGCAAAGTTCGGACATTAAGTGATATTTGAAATGCTCCGACGCTTGTGTTGGAATATTTTACGGTTTTTCACCTGGTGCCCGGAACATATGACCCGGAGTTGAAGTCGTGTAGTCCGGATAAGGAATTTAGTGCGAAGGTTTACAGGAGGGACAAAGTCCTTTCAGGATAACCGCCATGCTCTCGAAAGTGTGATCGGAAGGAAAGTTGTTCAGAGATACTTTGGTTTTGTTAAGGCAGTGGGTAGCACCGCATTTTTCACATACAAAATGAGGATGGGTATGCGTGTGTTCTTTCGCAAGGCAAAACGGGCTGCACAACGCGTATTTTACGGCATCCCCGTTCGTATCTATGGCGTGGAGGATGCCGTGTTTCTCAAAAGTTTTCAGGGTGCGGTATATGGTGGCTTTGTCTACGGTGTCGAGAAGTATCTGTAACTCCGTAAGGCTTTTGGCATTGGAATCCTTGCAGAACTGTTCCAGGGTAAGTATCCGCACCGGGGTGGCCCGTACGCCTTTGTCTTCTATGCAGGATATCAATGTGTTTAGCATAGTATTTGGTTTTTGCCTGGGGACACCCCCTCTGCCTGCGACATCTCCCCCTGGAGGGGGAGAGGATTATCTTTCTAAGACCACTATTTCATTATCGACACACTTCGGCTATCATTATTTACATCCACTGCGACCAGGGAATTCTGCTCAGCAGGAGAATAAGGCCTATGGTATAGAAAAAGGCTATTTTACCGAATTTTCCCTTGGCACTTTCCACTTTTTTGTGCTTGGACCAGCCTATGGTTATCATTATAATGGCGAGTATATTGGTAAAAGGGTGTTCCACGAGCAATAACCTGGCCAGGTCATTTTTCATGACACCGCCTGCCCCCAGTTCGGACCAGAGGGAGAAACGATCGGAAACAAAGTAAAGGACAATGCCCAGCAGCAATTGGATGTGCGTAAATATAAGGGCAAAAAGACTGATACGAAGGTCCTTCCCGATGATAAAAGGTTTACTGCTGAAATAACCGACAATAGCGTTAATAACAGCAATAATGAGCATGATCAGGGTAAGGTAAGCCCAGTACGAATGTAAGGTTTGAATGATCCCCATGTTTTAGTTTTTAAGTTTTACCAAAAGTAGTGAATTTTGGGGAGAGTGGATAGTTTGATATCCGTGAAGTGCGGTCTTTTAACGTAGATTCGGGGTTCGGTAGCTTTTCTCTTTTTGCATTTTTTTATTGAAAAACCTGTCCGGGTAACGAGGAATTATGTGTCGGGTCAATATGGGTGGCTATCATGCCTGTGGGCCCCGGTCCGGGCTTCAGGGGGAGAAGATCGAAAAGATGAAGATCTACGAGGGACGTAACTGTTTACGATGCATGGTTGAACAGGCATTACCTGCAATACCTTACAGGAAAAGCACAGCCTGTGCGATAGCAGCCATATCCGGGAGGTAGAGCAGTACAAGGTCAAGGCCTTAGAACGTACCGGGACCATCGGCGCCATCTGGCGGTTAATCGTCATAGGGATCCTGGCATTTATCGTCCTTACCCGGGTCATCCGGAAGCATTTCCGGTGGCGGAAACTACTGGGGGTTTTATTCCCCGGCAAGCCCGAATAGGGCCATTTAAGGGAATGCGTATACACGGAACCGGGTTGGGTTAGCCGCTAAAGTAACCCGGTTAGCGGCGGACTTGATTAAGTTCGCCGCTTTTGTGTTTACGTACGCATTCATAAGCAACCAGGTTGACCGCTAACCTAATTGCTTACGCATTCATTCCCTTTCCCTTTTACCGTTAAAGGGGTTCATGGCACGGTAAACCCATTCCCTTGAGCGGTCAACGTAACCCGGTTTACCGTCAAAGTAGTTGGGTATGACATCAGAAGCAACCCGGTTAGCGGTTAACGTAACCCGGTTTACCGTCAAAGCAGTTGGGTATGACATCGGAAGCAAACCCATTAGCGGTCAACGTAACCCGGTTTACCGTCAAAGTAGTTGGGTATGACATCGGAAGCAAACCCGTTAGCGGTCAACGTAACCCGGTTCGCCGCTGAAGTAGTTGGGTATGACATCAGAAGTAACCTGGTTAGCGGTTAACGTAGTCCGGTTTACCGTCAAAGCAGTTGGGTATGACATCAAAAGCAACCTGTTTAGCGGCTAAACCATTCCCTTTAGCCGCTAAACCAACTACTTCCGGTGTCAAAGGGATTGCTTTAATGGCCGTTTTCCGGGCATTAATCGGGGGCAACAGGTTTGGTTTTGCCATGGATATAGATGCTGAAAGGCTTTGCTTATTATGGATTCCGTTGTTATCGCTGATGGTTTCCTTTCCAGTGGTCAGTCTTTTTTCGCATCTTTTAAGATTTCTTCGAACGACTATTCGGATCGGGGTTCGGCGAATGTCTCTGACTTCGCAACCTTTTATCCATGAAAGGCTAATACGTCAAGCCCCTCTCCGAGGGGCGGCCAATACTATGTTTCGTAGCGTTAAACCATGTTTTTTATAACTAACCTGCAGCCTTTTTGATTTACCAGGTCTTTACGATAATAAATGAAGCAAGGTGGGTGAAAAGTCGGGATATACCTCAGAGAGGTATTTTTCGTTTTTTCTTTAATTGAAGGTTTAGGTTGCGAAGTTTTAGGATCTTCACAAAGCGCATGAATTTACTTATACTAGGCAAATTCCAGCCAATTATAAACTGGCTGGAACACGGTGAATTAAAAATTAAATTCTAAGTTTACGAAATATGTGAATGTTGATTTTAATTTAGGTGCCACATACATAAAGCCCAGTTGGACATACATAATCAGTAGGGCCATTTCCACCACCTCCGGGATCACATTCTGAGCAAGCAGATTTATCTGTGGGGCAATCGTCACAGGACATTTGATGTGTATTAGGACATCCTTCCGTAATAGCACCACCCATGATTTGATTTTGTACTCGAAGATTTAGACTTGATATAGTCTTTTTGTTTAGTGATAGTTTTTTGATTTTTTTCTTCATGATAAGATTATTTAAGATTGTTCCTACAAGATAAGAAATATATTTTATTTGAAGGTTATTTAATTGTTAATCATAGATATTCTAAAGTTTTGAAGATTTGTTTCTGGGTATTGCTTAACGATGTAATTATAAATAGTTTTATAGTAGTTCTTATCTATAGTGTTGAGAGCCTTTATCCATAAATTTATAAATTCCTTATCCGGAAAATTTTCTATACAATAGTTTTTACGGAATTTGGAAGAAAACAGAAATGAAGAAAGTTTATGTTCGGATATTATTTCGGTTCGGATTATTTCAGAATAGTTTTTAAAAATTTCGAAAAGAGAACTATAATAATTTATTTGAAAAAAAGGGTCATTTTCAGGTAAGAAAAGCACCTTGTCGCAATTATACCAGATATGGTATAATAAATATTGAAGCCTGTCCACATTAATATCTGGGAATTTTTTTTGCATCAGAAACTGGGCTTCTTTTTTCAGGTATTGCAAAGTGGTGTCTTTTTCATAAAGTATTCTGCCTAACGCAAAGTTTCTTGCCTGAAACCGATTGGTGTAGCGTATACCGGAATGCATAGTACTATAAAAAACGTGCTCTGTGTCCTCCCTGAAAAAAAGGGTTTTTCCTCTAAAAGTTTTAACTCCTGCTTTTCCTGCCTTGATGCTATAGTTGTTATAGATTATTCGGAGATCAATATCCGAGTATTCGGTTTGCATACCATATGCGTAGCTACCGCACAGTAAAATACCCAGACATTCTTTATCCGTGCTCCACTCAGATAAAATATATTGTAAGATTTCGGGGTCCATAGGTATTGTTGTTTTACTGTTAGAGTATTCCGATTAGTTTTTCTTCTACAGGCATTAGTGCTAACCCAATGCCCGACAGCCCGTTTTGCATGCCTAATGTACTGTATTTGGAGTTTATGGTGGGAAGGAGTTTGGTTTCTAACCAGAAACTACTGTTTTTTTCAAAGAGTTTAAAACCGGTTTTTTTATAAAAATATTGATATAGGTAGGCTATAGCCCAGTTGTCTTCCGCAATCCCTTTTTTATAAAAAAAATTGTGATTTTTATCTTTATTATAAGCATTATATTTAAGTATAATGTATGCAAGCCTTGTCCAATGGGTATTATCACATGTTTTTCCCGCTTCCCAGAGAGCACAGGCCATGTTCAGGTCCAGGCTTATGATACGGTTGTTCCCGGTGTTTTTTGCAGGGAAAAAGGTGTTCTTATCTATAAATTCCGGGACGGAAAGTGAGATGTTATTCAGCAATAGTTCTATAAGTTCTTTGCTTTTCTTTTTTTGAATACCGGCACGTATACACTTGCTGAGGAATAGAATGATTTCCGGAATTGTAGGCCATTGAAAGGAGAGATGTTCAGTCTTAAGAAAAGCGGAGATCATGTTTTCCAAATTGTTTACTACTTCTGTCAAAAGTGATTTTATGTTCCCGGATTTTTTCAATCTTTGAAAAAGATAATGGCATGTTTGAAAAATTTCCGTGTTAAAGGTGGTGAGATCTTTTAAAGTACTGATTTTTTGATGGATTTCCCCCGTGATAACATCATCAAATTGTGCTAATATATCTATAAGGTCATCAGGATCGAGTAAATGGTTTTCTGCCAGGTGTTGCAATAACCAGCCATAGCCGGCTAAACCATTGTGGAATGATGTAGAGGCAGGTTCTCTGTTTAATGTCTCAAAATTTTCTTCCAGGAGTTCCTCTATCTTTTCTTGGCAGGTTTCATCCCGGGTTTGTATATAATAGGTGGCCAGAAATAGTATTCTGCCGGAGTTTCCGGTGGCGAGGGAGATGTCTTTTTTGTCCGGATTGGTGTTTATGAGGGCTTCTGTGATTATGCGGAGATTAGAACTCATAGAAGTTGTTTGGCTAAAAATAGGGATTATTTCTTGTTTAAAAAAGCAAAAAACCCCACCGGGAGGTGGGGTTTTATTAATATGGTGGGATGGATAGTATATTAGAAATTAAACCTTACGCTGATATTCCATTGCCTGTCCAAACCAAAGGTTGCTCTGTTAGAAGTATTAATTCCTTTATAAACTTGAGATCCTTCCTCAACAGATCTGTTTGTATCCATACTTGCCAGATATACTTCATTAAAGAGATTATCTACGTTGGCTCTAAAATCAATGGACTTTCTTCCTTCTAAAGGTAAGGTGTAGGAGGCGCCTAGTCTAAAAATATCATAGGTAGGTAATTTAAGTATGTCGTTATCTGTGTCGGGATCTGTAAATGAAAGAGGATCATAGTCTGCATATAGATCGCCATAATAGAACCAATCTGCATCTACTGACAGATTTTCCAGAATATTATATTGAACACCAAGATTGAAAGAAGTTTGTGGAGCCCTTCCTACTTTTTTGTCATTGATATAAGACTCAGTGTCGGACAATTCGGGAACAATGGAAAGATCGTCCTGTAAAAACACATTTTGTGTGGGATTATCCGTGAACTTCCAGTTACCAACAGAAGCAAATCCAGTAATGGATACAGCATTAATAGGCCTGTAGAGGAAGTCAAGTTCAAGTCCTATATGTGTTTGCTCCAATCCAGTAAAATTAGCAAAATAGTCTTCATCAATATTGTCTTCATTCAGATCAAGACGTAGAGATTCTGTTCGTGTCCTATTTCCCCATTTCGTATAATAACCATTGAGATTTACATTAAGATTGGAATTTCTAAAACCATAACCGATTTCAAAACTAGTAATCTTTTCGTTGTCGGTTAAAGGATTTATTTCATTAGTAAATGTTAAAAATATATTGTCATGGAAAGGTTGTCTTGAATAATGACCGGCATTAAAGAATACATTATGCTGATCATTTATATTGTAATTAAGTCCTCCTTTAATATTGTAACCACTGTTAGTCACTTTTTCAGATTCCTGACCTTCCAATATACTGTATGCGAAATAATCGTATCGAACGTGCGATTGACTAGATATAGAACCTTGTATAAAAGCGGAAAACTTATCGGTTTTGTATTCAAACTGACCAAATCCACCAACGTATGCAATATCTTCTGAGTTACTGTAATCTATTTGTTGATCATTTCGAACTTTGTTTAAGGTTGGGCCGAATAAGCTTATTTTTTGTCTTTTATACACGATTTGACCTTGAGGAATAGAAGCATTACCTCCTTCATACCATCCATCGAGACCCATAAAATCTACAACTTGGCGATAGTGATCACCATGATAAAAACGGTAATCAACTCCTACATTAAACTCAAAATTATCATTTATCTTATGATTAAAATTGGATACAGTACCTACCCAATAGTGATTATTCATAGAAGCTCTGGTTATATACCCATTGCCTAAGTCTTCATCAAGATCCGGATGATCTCCAATAATTTGGTTCTCGCCACCAATATTTGTTGTTGGAAGAGACTCATTATGGGCAATAATATCATCAAAATTAATTAATCCCTCTTCATTAGTTTTGTTTGCATAGAATCCCATCGGGCCTGTCCCACCGCCACTACCGATAGAAGCATAGGCTACTGTTGAAAGCGTGGAACGATCGCTTATATTCCAATCCCAGTTAAAGTTAATAACTGGTTTATGATAAAAATTAACCCTTTCATTGTATGGGTTCCCATTTCTGTAGCCCCAGTTACTGTTATAGTCTTTACCATATCTTAGAGCATCTCCAATACTGTTTTGATAGGCTTGATCGTGTTTTTGGGGTGCGCCAGTAATAAGAAAGTTGAATGCGTGTTTATCAGAAGGTTTATAGCCTACGGAAAAGAAATAGGTAAGTCCTTCACCTTCGGTTTCTTTGAAGAAATAACCATCACCATGCCAGTAAGAAAGCATATAAGTTGAAGACCACCCTTTATCGTTAGCTCCCGTAGCATAATAAGCTGTTGATTTAGTGTAATTACCGTTCCCCAATTCCTGTGAAACATAACCGCCTTCTTCGTCATTATAACTTTGAGTAACAATATTGACAGTACCTCCAACAGAAGAAATAGCAAGTTTTGAAGCCCCCAAACCTCTCTGTACCTGAACTGCGGTAGCAATGTCTTTTACACCTTGCCAGTTACTCCAGTACATGTTGCCATCTTCCATTCCATTTACTGGTTGCCCGTTTATCAAAACAGCGGTATTACTTTGGTCAAATCCTCTTACCCTTACTTCTGAATCACCATAACCACCTCCTTGTGTGTTGGCATAAACGGAAGGCATTTTCCTCAATAGGGTAGGAAATTCTTCATTTCCCCCCGTTTTCTTTATTCCTTTTGCTGTAATAGTACTAACAGCAACAGGAGTTTGTCTTCCAATTGCCAGGTCAATTACCCCACTACCTACAACAACAACACCTTCCAGTTCTTCAGCATCTGCCTGCAGGGAAATGTTCCCGATATCCCCCGTAGAAGTAAACCTAACCTCTTTCTTCACAAAACCAATGTAAGAAACGACCAGCGTACCGCTGCTCTGCGGTACTTCGATCCGGAATTTTCCGTCAAAATCTGTGGATACTCCGGTGGTCGTGCCTTTTACGACAACATTGGCCCCGGGTAGCGGTTCGTTCAGTTCGGTGTCAATTACGGTACCCGTAATAACACCCTGCGCAAAAGCGGTAGTTGCAATCAGGGCAAAAACCACTGTGAAAAACCCATTGTAAATTGTCTTCATCTGTGTTAATTAAATTTGATTTAGCTGTGCAAAATTGACATTTATAAAATTATCCAACATTAAGTAAATGTTAAATGTTTTAACAATGCGATCCTTTAACTTTTTAAAACAAAAATAGCCATAAAACCTGTCCTCTTGGTTTTCAGCTATTTAATTTTTACACGTATTTATTAACATTAATTTGGGAAAAAGGATTTCGCATGAAGTACGAAACCCCGGCTATCCGTGGATAATCCGGGGTTTGTGTTGTTTATGAAGACTATTTCGTTACTGAGCTTTTTTCTTGAAATACTCCAGTAAATTTGTAGTGGAACTATCGTGCCTGGCTATTTCCGGACTTTGGATGTCCTTTAATATATTGTTTGCAAGCTGCTTGCCCAATTCCACACCCCATTGGTCATAACTGAAAATATTCCAGATAACACCCTGTACGAATATTTTATGCTCGTACATAGCGATAAGCGCGCCCAGACTTTCCGGGGTTAGTTTGTCTACGAGGATGGTATTGGTAGGTTTGTTCCCTTCGAATACTTTAAATGGGAGTAATTTGCTTATTTCTTCTTCACCGGTATTTCTGGCTTTGAGTTCGGCCATAACGTCTTCTTCCGTTTTACCCTGGAGCAGGGCCTCGGTTTGTGCAAAGAAGTTGGCCATAAGCTTATCGTGATGGTCTTTGTCCCCGTGCAGGGAATGTACAAAACCGATAAAGTCCGCGGGAATAAGTTTGGTGCCCTGGTGGATAAGCTGGAAGAATGCGTGCTGTGAGTTGGTGCCCGGTTCTCCCCAGATAATGGTACCCGTCTGGTAATCTACCCGGTTACCTGCTCTGTCCACACTTTTGCCATTACTTTCCATAATACCTTGCTGCAGGTAAGCAGAAAAACGGCTCAGGTATTGGGTGTAAGGTATGATGGCTTCGCTTTCCGCATCGAAAAAATTGTTATACCAGGTGCCTATAAGGGCCAGTATTACGGGAATATTATCTTTAAGGTCTGCGGTTTTAAAGTGGTCGTCCATAGCCTGTGCTCCCTTCAGTAACTTATCGAAATTGTCATAACCTACGGCTAGGGCAATGGATAAACCTACGGCGCTCCAAAGGGAAAAACGCCCTCCGACCCAATCCCACATCGGGAATACATTTTCATCGGCTATGCCGAATTCGGCAATTTTGAGCAGGTTGGTGGAAACCGCGACAAAATGTTTGGCTACATCTTCCTGTCCGGCATGTTTTAAAAACCAGTTTTTAATCGTGGTAGCATTGCTCAGTGTTTCCTGGGTAGTGAACGTTTTGGAAACAATGACAAAGAGTGTGGTTTCCGGGTCCAGGTTTTTGAGGGTTTCATATACGTGGTCCCCGTCTACATTACTTACAAAATGTACGTTGAGGTGATTTTTGTAGAATTTCAATGATTCGGTAACCATAGCCGGACCGAGATCGGAACCCCCGATGCCAATATTTACCACATCGGTAAACGCTTTGCCGGTATATCCTTTTTTCTCCCCGGAAATAATACTTTCCGAAAAGGTTTTGATCTTCTCTTTGACCGCAAAAACTTCGGGGATCACATTCACGCCATCTACGGTGATCTCCTGATCTTTCCCGGCACGAAGGGCGGTGTGGAGCACTGCTCTTTGTTCGGTTTCATTGATGAGGTCGCCGGAAAAATATTTTTGCACGGCGTCTTTTAATTGTACTTCTTCCGCAAGGGAAAAAAGCAGGTCCATGGTCTCTTCCGTGATCCGGTTCTTGGAGTAATCCACATAAAAATCATTCCATTGCACGGTAAATCCGGAAGCTCTTTCCGGGTCTTCGTTAAAATAACCTTTCATTTCCGCATTCCCGACCTTCCGGAAGTGATTCGCAAGTTTTTTCCATGCTTCGGTTTGTGTGGGGTTTGTTTTTTGTAGTGGCATTATTTATATGTGTTGTTATTAGTTATTTTACTTTCATTAAAGCCATATTGCCGAAAAATACTTTTCGGCTAGTGTGGAGGTTCTTCGCTTCGCTCAGAATGACGGGGGGAGTATTTTTGCGGTGATATTTTAATCAATTTTGTCATTTAAGAACTTCCATTCAGGATTGAATGTATTAATTAGGTTTTCTTTTTTCTCCCTCCGCCATCCTTTCAACTCCTTTTCTCTTTTTATAGCTTTGATAATAGATCCGAAATGTTCCCAATAGATCAAATAAAAACATCTGTATCTTGCTGTAAAGGCTTTACTATTAGTATCCGGATTTCTGTGGTAATAAAGCCGTTTTTTTAGATTATTGGTGACTCCGATATAAAGAACCGTTCTTTTTCTGTTTGTCAGAATGTATACATAGTAATTATGACTTCGTATAGGTTTCACCAACGATGAATTCTATTTATTAGATCAAATCAATAGTGTCATTCCGACGGCAGGAGGAATCTCCTGAATAGAAGAAAAGTCCTTTACTCTCCGGGTCTTTATTCTCATCACTCCTCCGCAGAAGTAATGAATTCCTCCTGCTCGTCGTCGAACAGTATGCTGTCCAGTCGCAATTGCAGGGGTTTTATGTATGCCAGGTATCCTTCTTTGAGTTCTTCTCTGATAGGTTCGGCAGACGGGAGGTCCTGTTTGTAGGGGTCTACCTGCTGTCCGTTTTTCCAGAAGCGATAGCAGACATGCGGGCCGGTAGCCAGTCCGGTGCTTCCTACGTAACCGATAACCTGTCCCTGCATTACATGCTGTCCTACCTTAGCGGCGCGTTTGGACATGTGGAGGTATTGGGTTTCGTAGGTGCTGTTGTGACGTATTTTTACATAATTTCCGTTCCCGGAGGTGTACCCGGATTTGGTTACGGTACCATTTGCCGTTGCTTTGATAGGGGTGCCGTGTGGCGCCGCATAATCGGTTCCCAGGTGCGCTTTCCATCGTTTCTGAACAGGGTGGAAGCGCCGTGCGGTGTAGCGGGAAGATATCCTGCTGTATTCCAGCGGAGCTTTCAGGAAAGCCCGGCGCAGGGTGTTCGCTTCTTCATCGTAAAAATCACTTATTCCGTTTACGGAATCCGTCTGGAATTTAAAGGAATAAAAAGGTTTGTTGTTGTGTTCGAAATACGCTGCTTTAATATTTCCTATTCCCGCGTATATGGTATCGTCAATATATTTTTCTTCGTAGATAACCTTAAAGCGGTCTCCCCGTTGCAGACGGAAGAAATCCACCGTCCAGGCATAGATATTGGAGAGGTCGTAAACCACCTGGTAATCCATATTTTTTGCCATAATGGCTTCGGAAAGGGAACTGGTTATAACCCCGGAAGCCTCCCGTTCTATGGTAGTTACCGGTTTTTTCTCTTTATAAGCCTGGATGGAGTCTGCAAACCGGATCACTACATAATCTACGCTGTTGGGCTGGTAGATAAAGCATTCCGGAGTCTGTAGGGAATCTTTGCTGCAGAGCAGGGTATAGGGTTTTCCCACGCGCAGGCCGCGAACAACGTCGAAGGTATCTTTGGCTATTTCTGCTATTTTGTAGACTTTGGCATAGTCTAAATTGTTTTTGGCGAGTATTTCCCCGAAGCTGTCGCCCGACTTAACGGTATCCCGGCGAACTACGTAATTGTGGAGATTGAAACCGAACTCCTTTATTTCAATAGGTTTGATCACTTCCCTCTTCGCTGTTTCTCCAGCATTCCCCTCTTCTTTTTCTTTTTTGCATGCCACGACGGTAATGGCCAGCGCAACTAAAAGTACCTTTTTGAACATTAATTTTTTGTGTTTTCCGGATTAAACATGTGTTCTACCCATTCTTTTCCCCATTCCTTTTTTTCCTCTTCGTTCCAAATTTCAGGAAAAAAGATGACTTTTTGAAAACTTGGAGGTAAATAATCTTTCCAATTTGTTCCGCCCGAGGCATCTATAGTGCTGTTATCCTTCTTCAGATACCGGTAAGCGGACCCCAGGTGCATGAGCGGCCAGTTTACATTGGCATTGGTGTCCAGGGCTTTCATAGCTTCTATAAGATCGGGGTTTTCCTTCTCTTTTTCAGGTAGTTGCAGGTATTTGTGGTATATGGTGGCGTTCTTTACTTCATTGGCAATACGCATAAACCTCGGGGTGTAGCGGTATTCGAATTGTTTCAGTGTAAGTGTTTTTTCTCCGGTAGTATTATCCGTAGCGCCTTTTTTCCAATAAATGTTTTCATAAAGCGTATCAAGCGATGTTTTGGAAGAAAAGTTGCTTCTTACGGAATGATGGACCAGGTTTTCCAGTGGGGTGGCATAAATTTCTATCATCCGGTACTGCGCGGACTGGAATCCGCTTGCGGGTAAAAGGGACATGCGATATTGCAGAAACTGCTCGCGCTCCATACCGTTGATCATTACTTCGAAGGAGGTGATAAGCGCTTTGAAGTAGCGATTTATCCGTCCTATTTTTTGTGTAAAAAATGCTGCGTTCTGTAGCTTATCGTCTATGATCTGTTTTTGTTCGTGGATGATAAGTTTGAAATACAGTTCGGTGATCTGGTGGTACATGATGAAGATCTCTTCATCGGGGAAGTGGGTTCGTGGTATCTGAAGGCTGAGCAGGGTGTCCAGTTGGATATAATCCCAATAGGTCAGGTAGCGTTGGTGCAGCAGGCCGTCAAGGTAGGCGCCCAGGTTCTGGCCGGAATTCCGGTATTTGTCTTCTAACTGATGTATTCTTTCGGCAATCTCCGGTTTTATGTCCATTTTATTAATCTACTACTACTTTGAACTGGTGTTTTAACCCCCGGAAGGCTTCGAGGTCCGCTTTTATGGAACCTACCCGCAAATCTGCCTTTATCCGCATGGGGAGTTTGTTTTCGTCGTCCGAAACCCACAAGGTTAAACTACCCTTTTCTTTAAAGACCCTTCCTGCCTGTACATAAGGTCGGAACTTTGTACAGGAAATTTTGCCAAATTTAGTCTTTAATACCTCTTTTCCCAAGAACTTAAGCTTAAATTTAAAGGTCTTATCGTCATCAAATAACAAATCCAGTTCTGTTTCGTCGCCTTCGGTGAGATTTTCGGTTTTGTAATGGTTCCGGAGGTAGTATATGGCAGAGAGAAGGTCCTGAATATCCCGGTGTATGTCTATTGTCGTAGTCTTTTTATGTTTTTTATTGTCAACCACGGCCTGGTTACTGCTATAGTCGAAGTTGATCTCCATGTTCTTGGTGTAACCGCCTTCGTCTATTTGCCGGATAAACTTGTATGGCCTGCCGTCTTTTTTATCAAAATAACTTTCGTAATTATCATCTACTCTGAAAAATAGCCTTGCCAGTCCCGTAGTCCGGCCTTGACCGACAACGTGAAAGACTGGTTTTCCGTTAAGACTGGTTTCTTTGAGTTCCATGGTGGCGTAACTGGCATTGAAAATACCGTAGTGCACACGAAACTGAAGCCATTCTCCGGAAGTAAAGGCATTTCCGTTTTGGGCATGGAGGTTTGCAAAAAAGCAAAAAAGTATAGAGGTTAAGACAATTTTTTTCATCACTGCTAAAAATATATTGTAAAAATAATAAATTGTGGTTACCCAGCCGAAAGGAGTTGTTTATAAAACAGGATGGAATTGAAAAAATTGCGGATAGGGAACAAAAGTTTTGGAATTTTAGCATTTGAGAGTGGATGGGAGGGAACTTTTTTAGCCACGAATTCACGGATGTTTTTTTGGTAGTATGGCGGGAGTGGGGCGGAATCTTGTTTTTTAGTTGTGGAGTTTGGGAGTTCATAGTTGGTGAGTGGATTTTTTAGCCACGAATTCACGGATGTTTTTTTGGTAGTATGGCGGAAGTGGGGCGGAATCTTGTTTTTTAGTTGTGGAGTTTGGGAGTTCATAGTTGGTGAGTGGATTTTTTAGCCACGAATTCACGGATGTTTTTTTGGTAGTATGGCAGAAGTGGGGCGGAATCTTGTTTTTTAGTTGTGGAGTTTGGGAGTTCATAGTCGGTGAGTGGATTTTTTGGCCACGGATGCACGGATGTTTTTTGTGGTTTTGCGGAAATGGGATGGAGTTGTTTTTGGATTTCAACAAAAAGGGATTTCCCGGAGAAATCCTTTGAAGTCGCTTGGCAGAACAATTTTCGAACCATTTTTACAGGAGTTGAAGAATTTGATAAATGGAGAAAGTCGGGTGTTATTTCTTTTAGAGCATGTTTAAACTGGTTTGATTGAAGCTAAAATGAGGATTTTAGCCGATGGAAATCAGTTTAAAACACGCTCTTAAGTATCTAAGATTGTCAAATATATGTTGGATTAATCTCCTACAGAAGATAACGTCCTCTGTTAAGGATCAGCCCGGAGTTTTCTTATATGCGTGCGAGCAAATAAATGTAATTTAAAATGAATTATAGATCAGTTCCATCACTTCTTCAATGACAGCTTCATCAAAAGAAGATGCTCTGTTGGACATTAAGATAACGGTCAGTTTGTCTTCGGGCATCCTGAACATAATAGCATAAAACACATCATTGCCGCCATCATGCCAGTACACCGGGTTTTTTGTGGGTGCTTCGGAAACTGTCCATCCATAACCGTAAAAAGAACTCCCCTCCGGATCTTCCGCAACATAAGGAAAGAACAATTTTTCCTTTGCTTCAAGGCTTAAAACTGTTTCTCCATTTAAGGCTTTATCCCATTTTTGCATATCCGGGACAGAAGATAAAACACCACCATTAGCCCTGAGGTGCCATCCGGGTCCGTCATCTGCCCAAAGGCCGGGAGTATTTGGAAATCCGACGGGCTCATTACCCATAAAGCCCATAGCCATCCGATCGTTCTTAAAATCCGGTAATATATAACCCGTTTCTTTCATCCCGGCCGGTATCCATAATTGTTCTCTCAGGTAATTTTCATAAGTGTAGTGGGATACTTTTTCAATAATAATTCCCAAAATACTATAACCTACATTAGAATAGGCATAAATAGTTCCTGGATTATTGATCAAGGGACTGGCAAAGGCCAGGTCAATAAAATCATCTGCATCTATGATATCGTAATCATCCCCGATCCCTTCCCGAAAACCTGCGGTATGGGTAAGCAATTGATGAATAGTAATATCTTTTTTATCATCAGGCACTTCCGGGAAATAATCCTTGAGCGTATTTTCTATATGCAAAAAGCCATCCATTTCAAGTTTTAAGATCGCAGACGCCGTAAATTGTTTGGTCAAAGAGCCTATATCAAAAATGGTATGGGTCTTATTTAGAATATCCGGGTCCTGATTTTGTATTCCGAACCCCCTTTCTAACAATACGGTACCTTCTTTTTGAATGTATACACTTCCGTAAAAACCATCGGCCTCCTCAGCTTCGAACAAGCGCGACAGCTGCCGGGATAACCGGGCATTGTCGTCAGGAATGGACGGATCATCCGTACAAGAAATGAGAAATACACTGAATACGAAAAAAAATAACTTGCTTTTCATCCTTAAGAGTTTTTAGAATTGAAGGCGCAAGGTATTTCAGTGCCCGGCTAAAAATGTTCCGATCTATCCAGGCGAACACCTTAGTTCTTATGATTTTTCCTGAATTCTGAAGGAGTTATACCCGTCATCTTCCGGAAAGTAGTGTTAAAAGCTGTTTTGGAGTTAAATCCGGATTCGAAGGCTACACCGAGCATGTTGAGATGTGATTTACTTGTGTCTCTGAGAATGTTCTTGCTTTCCTCAACTCTGAATTCATTTATGAGAGAATAGAAATTCTTGTTTAAATGATTGTTGAGGAAATAGGAGAGATAATGACTTTTAAATCCTAATCGGGCAGCTAATTTTGTTAGTGTAAGATCATTCTCCAGGTAGGGTTTATGGTACTGTAAAAATGTCAATATCTTTTCTTTTACCTGTGCTTCTGTTAACTGGGAGGGAGCAGACGTATTCTTTGTTCCGATTATTTTTTCGATGTTGCTTAATTCGGCAATGGTATAGGGAAATATTTCTTTTTGCAGTATTATATGATATCCCATATAGAACAGCACTCCGACCTGAACTAAGTCGGCTAAATTTATCAGCCAGTCCATATTGCTGAAATTAAAAATGTAGGATGTCAGCAAAAGAAGGGGCATGGCCGACAAGAGGTAATAAAGCCATTTGAGATCGATCCGTTGAACGTTGGAGCTTAATTCTTTAATTCTTTTTTGATGACGCCTTAAACCGAAAATAGAAGCTGCCAGAAAACAGCAGGAAAAGATTAAAAAAAGGGTTTTGTACCAACCTGATGAGAAATATGCTTTGTCCAGATACTGAGGCGTTAAATCCCCGGATTGATGAAATACGATAAACCGGAGTTTAGTCAGCAAATCGATCATAAAGGGCAAAAAAAACATGGAATCTTTCAGCTTAAATTTTTTAGTCGGTTGAATAAAACTAATGATGGCCAGATACAGGGCAGGCGGTAGCATAAAAATAATCAAATCAACTGAGATTATTTTTTTGATTCCCGGGAGAGAGGCTTCGGATTGCCGGATCAGATCGGAGAGAGAAAGAAGGCAAAGCCCGAATACAAAAGCAGCTAGCCATTTGTTTGCCGTTTTATTATACTTCTCGGTCATTACTACTGTAAGGAATGTCAAGAAAACAGCTATACCTAATTTAATTGAAAGGAAGATGGTGAAGTTTATATCCATATTCTAAAGCGTGTGTAATACACAAAACAGCACAGAGTCATTATTCTCCGGAGGGTCCTTCTGACGTCTTGCTAAGATAGAAAGATTACGGGGTTTTTACCAGTAAATACACGAGGACCATTTTTCATATGGATTGCCCCGTATTTTTGCCTGTCCCTAAGTTTTGGGCCTGATCCGTTATTTCGTTGGAATGCGAAAGAAATTGTATTTGTCGGTTGTTTTTTAGCCACGAATTCACGGATGTTTTCCGGAGTAGAAGTTGTGTGTTTCCTAAACTCGAAGTAACCCGGCAACTCCAAAACTACCAACTAACAAACTTTCAACCATACACAAAAACAAGAGGCCCGGAAATTCCGGGCCTCTTAATTAACCAACCAAAACTTTAAATTATGAAAACTTTACTTAAAGTTACAAAAGGGCACCACCCCTTTTGATGATACAAAGATATGGCAGAAATCTGCATTTGGAAATGCTTTTAAGAAACTTTAACGCAAAGCGGGGGAAAACAATATTTTTTGTTAAGGAACTTTAGCTAGTTTGCAAAGAAAACCGATTGTTGTTGATAGGTTGTTATGCCCTGTCAATGCTGGGTTTACGTAAGCTTGAGTTACGAAAACGTTGTAGTGACTTCCCGTTCGGTCCCGTTTTGTGCTCGTTCCTCATTTCCGGGAGAGGGTGTTACTCTACAAAAATAAAATAAACCCGGTTAAAAACACTATAAACCATGTGTTTTTTTGCCGGTTTTTGAATATATAATTTACCGTCCGGGGCTTGCCGGTTTTTTTTACCTTTGGTTCTTATGGAATTTCCGAAGAAATTAGAGAGGAAACTGCAAAGCAGGGAAGAAAAAAATGCCTTGCGAAAGCTTCCCGGGCCCATTGCCGCGGTAGATTTTTCTTCCAATGATTACCTGGGCTTGTCGGCATCGAAGACGGTTTTTCAGGAAGCCGGCCGTATCCTGAACAGGAGAGGTGATGTTCGGAACGGGGCTACGGGATCGCGATTATTGACCGGGAATCACGATCTTTACCCGGAAACCGAAAAAATGATGGCCGGCTTTCATCGTTCGGAAGCGGCATTGGTTTTTAATTCGGGCTATGATGCCAATACGGGGTTTTTTTCCAGTGTCCCGCAAAGGGGAGATGTGGTGTTTTATGACGAATGGATACATGCCAGTATCCGGGACGGAATACAAACAGGGCTTGCCGATGCATACAAATTCCGGCATAATGATGTGGAAGACCTGGAGAAAAAGTTGTTAAGGGTCCGGGATAATAGCGGTAAAAGGGAAGGGCATATTTACGTAGTTACGGAATCGGTGTTCTCTATGGACGGAGATTCGCCCGATCTTCGTGCTATGGCCGACCTGGCCGGGAGATATTCCGTATATCTTGTAGTAGATGAGGCGCATGCGATAGGTGTTTTTGGTGATAAGGGTGAAGGACTGGTACAGGAACTCGGCCTGGAAGACCGTGTTTTTGCAAGGATAGTTACTTTCGGTAAAGCTATGGGATGTCACGGAGCGGCTGTTCTGGGGTCTGCCAAACTAAAGAGTTACCTGGTGAATTTTGCCCGAAGCCTGATTTACACTACGGCATTGCCTGCGCATTCCGTGGCTACTATCCAGGCTGCCTATGGTGTGTTATCCGGCTCATATCCGGGAGAAGCCCTCCGTGAAAATATATCCTTTTTCAAATCCGTACTGCACGACCTGGGGGTGGATACTTTTTTTGTCCCCAGCGATTCTGCAATACATTGTTGTGTTATCCCCGGAAATGAAAAGGTTAAAAACATTGCTTTACATCTGGTTGAAAAAGGTTTTGACGTCAGGGCTATCCTTTCTCCGACAGTTCCCGCCGGGCAGGAACGGCTGCGTTTTTGTTTGCACAACTATAATACGAAAGAGGAAATTTCGGAGGTGTTGAAGTTGTTGGCTACTTTTGTGCTATGAGAGATACGTTTATAACCGTAGCCACATTTCAATACTCGTCAGAGGCACTGGTAATCAAAGGCAGGCTGGAAGCCGAAGGTGTAGAAGTTGTTATGGCGGACCATCACACCATCGATGTAGATCCTCTCATCAGTAATGCTATCGGGGGAGTGAAATTAAAAGTACGCGGGGAAGACAGGGACAAAGCCTTGCGGATATTAAAAATGATCCGTAAATATTCCCTGGATGATGAAGGCAATACTATTCAGTGTCCTAATTGCAACAGTGATAAAGTAGAGTATTTTACTAATGTTACCGATTTTAAATCCTTTATATCTTTCCTGTTTGGCTTTTTGTTCGGCGCTCTTCCTTTTTACGTAAAATATGAATACCGCTGTGAAGTGTGTAAGAAAAAATTTAATGTATGACCTATTCGAAATTCTTTATCACCGGCATTTCCACGGAAGTTGGAAAAACCATTGTTTCTGCAATAGTTACGGAAGCCCTGGAAGCCGATTACTGGAAGCCTGTACAGTCCGGTGATCTCCACGATTCGGATTCCCATAAGATAGGAAGGCTTATATCCAATCCGAAAACCAAAATACATCCCAATAGTTATGCGTTAAAAACACCTATGAGCCCCCATGCGGCGGCGGAGATTGATGAGGTCCGTATAGAAGCTGCCAAAGTAACAGAACCGGAAGTTACCGGAGACCTGGTCATAGAAGGGGCGGGAGGTTTGCTGGTGCCACTGAACAATACGGAAACTATTGCGGATCTGATAAAGCCGGATTATAAGGTGCTGATCGTGTCGCGTAACTATCTGGGGAGTATAAATCACACACTTCTGACCATAGAGGCCTTGAAGCAAAGAGGAAAGCAGATAGGAGGGATAATCATCAGTGGTGATGAAAATCCGTCTACGGAAAGTATTATAGAAGAGATGGGAAAAGTACGTATCCTGGGAAGAATATCCGAAGAGGTGTTTTTTGACAAGGCAGTGGTAAAAAAATATGCGGAACTGTTTTCTCCCGTATTGCGTGCACTTTAGGGTATTCGCTGGTATATCTCGGCTTCTCCTATTCTCTTTAAAAACCGGTAATTTTTGGCCAGGATATTTTTAAAGTAAATATTATCCGGAGTATTGTCTTTCATAAAAGGTATTTTTCCTCTTTCCGTTACAATGATCTGCGGGTTGATGACCGAGCATATATACTGCAGTTCTTCCACACTGTTTTTTCTCGGATTGTCGTAAAACTGGTATAGCTGTTCGCGGTCGAGGTTAGAGGGATGGGTAACGGATTTGGTGGGGGGCTGTTCGTCAACAAGCCAGTAACCTATATGGTTTTCGAGGAAAAAGATAGACTGTACATCTCCTATGTTGGCCCGGAGATATTCCGGAACTTCTATACCCTCACCGTTGTAAAGAGATTTTCCGTCAAGGACACGGTCTCCCAGAAAACAATACTCCTTAATGGGTTCGAACTGTATAAGTAGTACTATGGCGGCAGCAAACGGGGTATAAGCTATTTTCCCGAACCAATGGATGTGGCTTATAATCACTGCCAGGGGCAGGATTAAAAAGGGATAAAGCTGAATGAGGTAATGACCGTTCATTTCGCCCGATTGTATAAAAGAGATCATTGTTCCCGCAAGTGCAAGCAAAATATAGGTATAGTTCCGGCATAATTTCGGGAAACATTTTTTTCTGTGGTTGACAAAGATCAGGAGTGCGGCAATACCGATAAAAGGCAACAGGTCGGTGAAGGCTTTAATATTATTCGTGGGATCCGGAGTGTCGTAATGCAGCGGCGCCAGTATAACGGATTCCCACCATATGAGGGAAAGGCCATCGGCATAGTAGGGTATAACCGTAAGCAATACGGGAATGGCAACACCCGCCCCGTATATAAAACCGCTTTTTATGGCGGCGTAGATGCTTTTGGACCGGAATTCGAAAAACATAAGCCCAAGCCCCGTAAACAATATGGGATAGGCCAGGTTGAGTTTTATCATGGCTGCAATACCGAACAGAAAACCGGCCAGGAAAATATGCCTGTTTTTTGTGGCTTTGATAAGGAACCAGAACCCGGGAATGGAAAATAGCATAGAAAGGTGCTCTGTCATCACCCCCTGCAGATTTCCGAACAGGCTGGATAAAAAGATATACAGCATGCCGCACCAGAACCCCACTTTTCTCCCGGACAGGCGGTCGCCGATCTTAAATAGGTAAAGTGAAGAGATGGCTATAGCTATTGTGCCTGCAAGGCGTATGGCAATAAAACTTTTTCCGAAGATCTTAATAATTACAGCGAAGAAGAGAAATGCAGCCGGGGGCTTCAGGTCCCAGAGGTGGGTATAAGGCAGGTGCCCATCCGTCCAGGCTTGCCCCATCAGAATAAAAGTGCTCTCGTCCCGGTCTATATAATCCCGGAAAAAAAAGGGAAAACGAATAAACAAAGCTACTCCCAGGAAAATCAGGAAGATCTGATACAGTTTTAACGGGGAATAATTTATGTTAATCCCGTGTTTTAATAGGTTCAATGTTAGTCAGGTTTAGCTACAATTCTGATCTTTGCAAGGTAATATAAATAACGACTCTTCATGACAAATATTTCAGAACGCGATAAAAAACACCTTTGGCACCCCCTGACACAGCATAAATTACATCCGGAGGCGATAGCAATAACCCGGGCCAAAGAAGCCGTTTTGTACGATGAAGAAGGCCGGGAATACATAGACGGTATTGCTTCCTGGTATACCTGTATGTATGGCCACTGTAACGATTATATTGTCCGGAAGGCCCATGAACAGATGCAGCGGCTCGACCACGTGGTATTCAGCGGTTTTACACACGGTGCGGCCGTGGAACTGTCGGAAGCACTGATGGATATATTGCCCGATAATCAGCAAAAACTGTTTTTTTCCGATAACGGTTCCACCGCATCCGATGTAGCTATAAAGATGGCATTACAGTATCATTTTAACCGCGGGAAAAAGAAAAATGTCCTGGTGGCTTTCGAAGAAGGATTTCACGGCGATACGTTCGGGGCGATGTCTGTTTCCGGCTTATCCGTCTATAATGGTCCGTTCGAGGATTTTTTCCTTACCGTAGAGCGTATTCCCGTACCGGATGGAGAGAACAATACGGAAGTGGCGGATAGATTAAAAGAAATCGTCGGCAAAGGAAATGTGGCCGGCTTTATATACGAACCGTTGGTACAGGGAGCGGCAGCCATGAAAATGCACGATGCGGATGGACTGAACAACCTGATCGCTATTTGTAAGGAAAACGATGTGATTACCATAGCTGATGAGGTGATGACAGGTTTCGGCAAGACCGGCAGAAATTTTGCTTCCGAATATATGGAGAACCTGCCCGATGTGATGAGCATGTCCAAGGCCCTTACGGCAGGAATGCTGCCAATGGCTATTACAAGTTGTACACAGGCTGTGTATGATGCTTTTTACAGCGATGATATTTCCAAAGGGCTCTTTCACGGCCATACCTATTCTGCAAATCCAGTGGCCTGTTCTGTTGCTCTTGCCGGTATGGAACTCCTCCGGTCGGAAGAAATGCAACAAAATATAAAAAGGGTAATCGGCGCGCACCGGAAATTTGACGAAAAGATACGCGAACATCCCAAAGTAGCATCCACCAGGCAGCTCGGCGTTATTTATGCCATGGACCTCCGTGTGCAAATGGAGCGTTATGGTAATCTCCGGGACAGGCTGTTTCGCTTTTTTATGGATAACGGTGTCTTTTTGCGTCCGTTGGGAAGCACCATCTACATTCTTGCCCCGTATATTGTTACGGATGAACAGCTGGAAAAGATATACGAGACCATAGAGCGTGCCCTGGATGAGGTATTGTGAGGGCGTGCCGGATAGTGTATGTTAAAGGCAGGATCGGGGACTAAAAGAAGGATATAAAAATTTCAGGTACACCGGTACATCGAATCGAAAAATAATATACATTCGTAGTATGATATGTATATTATAGATGATTCACCCGCATACCGAGCTGCAATTCATTTCGGACGAAATGGGTTACGGCGTTGTGGCTACAAAATTGATCCCCAAGGGAACAATTACCTGGGTCCAGGATAAGCTGGACATTGTGCTCTCTTCCGCTCAGATCGATGCCATGAGCGATTTTTACAAGAACATTCTCGATATTTACACCTTCCGGAACAACAGGGGAGACCATGTGCTTTGCTGGGACCATGCGAAGTATGTTAATCACAGTTTTCGAAGTAACTGCCTTACCACCCCTTATGACTTTGAGATTGCCATAAGGGATATTTATCCGGGAGAGCAATTGACCGATGATTACGGTTACCTGAACATATCCCGTCCCTTTCGCGCCGTTCACGAAGGTACCAGGAGACGTATAGTTTATCCGGACGACCTTCTGAAATATCACAAGAAGTGGGACAGGTCAATTGCCGAAGCTTTTGCCCACATTATGAACGTGGAACAGCCGCTGCGCGAAATACTACCGGAAGGCATCCTGCAAAAGATACAGGATATAAATAAAGGAGAAGAAGCGTTGGAATCCATATTGTCCTGTTACTTCCGGGAAGGGGAGGATAATTGATTACCTTTGCAGGCAAAAAGTTTTGCAAAGACCAATATCCATAACGGCAATATCTTCTATTTCTTCTCTGGGTACGGACCCTGCTTCCGTATGGGAGAGTTACCTGAAACCGGATCACCTTATTGCAGAAAGAGATTTCGGGTTTGATAAAGCATTTATATCCGCGCTTTCGCAAAGGGCAACGCAAGAGGTTGCAAAAGTGCGGAACGCGGATATAAAATATAAGAACCTGGATAATTCTGTCCTTTATGCGCTTTGTGCTTCGAGGAAGGCGGTAAAGCAGGCCGGTTGGGGGAAAGGTGCTGAATTTGGCATCAATATAGGATCTTCCCGGGGGGCTACAGGTTTGTTTGAAGAATATCACAAGGATTTTTTGGAACGGGGTAAGGCTGGTACACTTGCCTCTCCTACGACTACATTGGGGAATATCTCTTCCTGGGTAGGGCACGATCTGCAGACCAACGGCCCGCAAATATCCCATTCCATCACTTGTTCTACGGCTCTACATGCCCTGTTAAACGGCGTTGCCTGGATACGCAGCGGGATGGCGGATAAATTTCTTACCGGGGGGAGTGAAGCGCCGTTAACGCCGTTTACTATTGCCCAGATGAAAGCCCTGAAGGTTTACGCCAGGGAAGCGTTGGACGGATATCCGTGCCGTGCCCTGGATATGGATAAAAATGTCAATACCATGGTGTTGGGAGAAGGTGCTGCAGTGGCCTGCCTGGAAGACGGCAGAAAAGAAAATGCCCTGGCTTTGATAGAGGGCGTAGGGTATGCCACGGAAGTGCTCCGGCATAATACGTCGATCTCCACAGATGCGGACTGTTTTCAACAATCCATGCGTATGGCCCTGGGACAGGTGGCTCCGGAAGAAGTGGATGTTATCGTCATGCATGCACCGGGCACTATAAAAGGGGATTCATCGGAATACAACGCTATCCGCAAGGTATTCGGGGAGGATATGCCTGCATTAACCACAAATAAATGGAAGGTGGGGCACAGTTTCGGTGCTTCGGGAATGCTCAGCCTGGAGCTCGGTGTGTTAATGATGCGGAAATCGGAGTTTATCGCCGTGCCGTTTGGGATGGCACAGAAAGCGCCGGAAAAGATACGCAGGGTGATGGTGAATGCCGTAGGTTTCGGAGGTAATGCGGTAAGTGTACTTCTTGCGGACAAATAACCGCGACAAAAAACAGGGTAAACGTATAGTGGCAACGTTTAAAATTCCAAGTTACAAGTTCCAGGTTGCAGTTACCACTTACGGATTGCCAATTACCTCTCCTATATAATGCGTTTGCCCCGGACAAAAAAAGGGGACAGGTGAAAAAACCTGTCCCGAAGTATATAAAGAAATTTTATCCTTTTTATTTTACGCTTGCTTTAAGGTATTCCCGGTTCATTCTGGCAATATTTTCGAGGGAAATACCTTTAGGGCATTCTATTTCGCACGCTCCGGTGTTGGAGCAGTTTCCAAAGCCTTCGAGGTCCATTTGTTTTACCATGTTCAGCACGCGTTCCGTTGCTTCTACGCGTCCCTGGGGGAGTAAAGCGAACTGCGATACTTTCGCCGAGGTAAAGAGCATGGCGCTGGCGTTTTTACAGGCAGCCACACAGGCGCCGCATCCTATACAGGTTGCCGCATCAAAGGCTTTATCGGCATTGTGCTTTTCTACCGGAATGGCATTGGCATCCTGGGTGTTTCCGGAGGTATTGACGGAAATATACCCTCCGGCGTGTTGTATCCTGTCAAAAGAAGTCCGGTCTACAACCAGGTCCTTGATCACCGGGAAAGCTTTCGCGCGGAAAGGTTCTATGTAAATGGTGTCTCCGTCCTTGAATTTACGCATGTGCAACTGGCAGGTAGTAATCCCTCTGCCGGGACCATGAGGTTGTCCGTTGATCTGCAGAGAGCACATACCACAAATACCCTCGCGACAGTCATGGTCGAAAGCTACGGGCTCTTTTCCTTCATTTATCAACTGGTCATTGAGAATATCCAGCATTTCCAGGAAAGAGCTATCCGGTGAAATGTTCTCTACTTTGTATGTGTCCATGCCGCCTTTCGCATCCGCGTTTTTCTGGCGCCATATTTTTAGTGTGAGATTCATTTGTTATTTCGTTATGCGTTATACTGTGTTGAGACCAGTGGTCTCGTTTCGGAACCTTAAGGTTCCCGGTTTGAGGTACACTACTGTGTGTCTTTTTATTTCGGAGACCCGATGTCTCCTTTGTTTCGGAGACACTATATCTCCTTTATTGTGGAGACGCCATGCATGGCGTCTCTACTTGTAGGAACGGGTCTTTAGTTCCACGTTATCGAACTTGAGGTCTTCTTTGTGAAGGATGGCTTCGGACGGTTTTCCCGTATATTCCCATGCGGCTGCATAAGTATAGTTTTCGTCATCTCTCCTGGCTTCTCCTTCTTCGGTTTGATATTCTTCCCTGTAGTGTCCGCCACATGATTCGTTTCTTTCCAGGGCATCCCTTGCAAATAATTCTCCGAGTTCGAGGAAATCTGCGACACGGCCTGCTTTTTCCAGCTCCTGGTTGAATTCGTTTGCCGTTCCCGGCACTTTTACTTCTTTCCAGAATTGTTCCCGGAGCTCGGCGATTTCGTGGATAGCTTCGGAAAGTCCTTTGGCATTCCTGGCCATTCCCACTTTGTTCCACATAATAAGTCCCAGCTTTTTATGGAAATAATCTACGGAGTGTTTACCGTTGTTATGGATAAGTTGTTCGATACTGTCAGTGACATTCTTTTCTGCCGCATCAAATTCCGGGGTATCCGTAGGGATCGGACCGGTACGGATATCATCGGCGAGGTAATCTCCTATAGTGTATGGTAACACGAAGTATCCGTCGGCAAGTCCCTGCATAAGCGCAGAGGCCCCCAGGCGGTTTGCCCCGTGATCGGAGAAATTGGCTTCTCCTATGGCGTAAAGTCCCGGTACGGTAGTCATCAGGTTATAATCTACCCATATACCTCCCATGGTATAGTGTACGGCAGGGTATATCTTCATCGGTGTTTTGTACGGATTATCATCAGTGATCTGTTGGTACATATCAAAGAGGTTTCCGTATTTGGAAGCTACTACTTCCTCACCGAGCTGGAGGATCTTTTCTTTGGAAGGATTGTGGATACCTTGTATGTGCGCCTGTTCTTTTCCGTATCGTTCTATAGCGGAAGAGAAATCCAGGAACACTCCTTCGTTGGTGCTGTTGTTTATTATTCCGAAGCCGGCATCGCAACGTTCTTTGGCAGCCCTGGAAGCAACGTCCCTCGGAACGAGATTACCGAAAGAAGGATAACGTCTTTCCAGGTAGTAATCCCTGTCTTCTTCGGCGATATCGGTGGGTTTGAGTTTTCCTTCGCGTACCGCTTTGGCATCTTCCAGCTTTTTAGGCACCCATATACGCCCGTCGTTACGAAGCGATTCGGACATCAGGGTCAGTTTGGACTGCTGGTCTCCGTGAACGGGTATGCAGGTAGGGTGTATCTGCGTGTAGCAGGGATTGGCAAAGTAAGCCCCCCGTTTGTGTATTTTCCAGGCTGCGGTGGCATTAGAGCCCATGGCATTGGTAGAGAGGAAAAATACGTTTCCGTACCCTCCCGAAGCAATGACAACCGCATGTGCCGAATGTCTTTCGATCTCCCCGGTGATGAGGTTTCGGGCTATGATACCCCTTGCTTTACCGTCTACAACAACTACGTCGAGCATTTCGTGACGGTTGTACATGGTGATCTTACCTTTGGCGATCTGCCGGTTCATGGCAGAGTATGCTCCCAGTAATAATTGCT
This sequence comes from Sinomicrobium endophyticum, assembly GCF_052983315.1. Classification (NCBI taxonomy): domain Bacteria; kingdom Pseudomonadati; phylum Bacteroidota; class Flavobacteriia; order Flavobacteriales; family Flavobacteriaceae; genus Sinomicrobium; species Sinomicrobium endophyticum. The sequence continues at coordinate 121,068 of NZ_JBRKIS010000039.1, read as the reverse complement.
GACCTGTCTGTCCTTTCGCGTAAAAAGTACGGGACACGAGAACGCCACCGAAAGAACGGTTGTCCAGGAGTCCGCCATAGTCACGCGCAAAAGGAACGCCCTGGGCCACACATTGGTCTATGATATTTGCGGAAACTTCCGCAAGACGATATACGTTGGCTTCGCGCGAACGGTAGTCGCCTCCTTTTATAGTATCGTAAAATAACCGGTATACGGAATCCCCGTCACCCTGGTAATTCTTGGCGGCGTTAATACCACCCTGGGCGGCGATAGAGTGTGCCCGGCGTGGAGAGTCCTGGTAGCAAAATGCCTTTACATTATATCCCAATTCGGCCAGGGTTGCCGCTGCCGATCCGCCGGCAAGGCCCGTACCTACGATAATAACATCTATCTTGCGTTTGTTGGCAGGGTTTACCAGCCGGATATTGTTTTTATAATTGGTCCACTTATCTGCTAAAGAGCCTTGTGGTGTTTTGGAATCTAAAGTAGCCATAATTGCGAATTATAGTGAATTGAAATAGTGAAAAAGCGCTATGAATATAAATCCCAGAGGAATAAGTATTGCATAAGCTTTTCCAATTTTTTTGACAGCGGGGGTGTATTTGTTGTTAAATCCAACAGATTGGAAAGAAGAACTGAACCCGTGTAAAAGGTGTAGTGCCAGGAAAACAAAAGCCAGGCAATACAGTGCTACTCTTATCGGATCGTGGAATTTCACCACGAGTTCCCCGAAATACCTGTGCGGGTCTTCCGGAAGGGCATGAACATATTTGTGTACTATTTCCGGAAACCAGAAATCGTAAAAGTGAAGCCCGAGGAAAGCGAGGATCACAATGCCGCTGTATATCATGTTCCTGGACATCCAGGAAGAATTGGCGCTGCCTTGGTATTGTACGTATTTCACATCTCTCGCGCTTTTGTTCCGTATTTCGAGGATGAAACCCATAACAAAGTGAAATACAACACCGAAAATAAGAACGGGCTGCATCACAAATTGAATCAGGGGGTTGGTTCCCATGAAGTGGGAGAGCTCATTAAACATATCAGCACTGAGAACCGAACTGAAGTTAATGAGAAAGTGTTGTAAAAGGAAAATTAATAGAAAAAGCGCAGAAAGACCCATGGATACTTTTCTGGCAATGGAAGATTTTATAATTCCACTCATCGGTTTAGTAGTTTTTTAACCTGACAAAAATACTGCGGAAGAAGATTTTGGCAAAACTTTGGGTCTTGTTTTCACGAGAATTTAGAATGAATATAAAGAAGGTGTTTGGGTTTTGTAACCCGAAGTGTTACATTTTAAACTTTAAGAGAATAAAATGTGGAGTTCCTGGGCAAATTTATACTTTTGTTTTGCGGCGATAGTGCCGGACAATACAATCTTCAAAAAAGTTATTCCATTATGAAATACGACCCTATAGACAGGAACCTGTTTGTGAAAAACCGAGCTAAGTTTACCGCAAAAATGAAGCCCGGAAGTATAGCGGTTTTCAATAGTAATGATGTATATCCTGTGGGGGCGGACAGTACGATGCCCTTTCAACAGGCAAGGGATATTTTTTACCTGAGCGGCGTGGACCAGGAAGAAAGCATACTGGTGCTCTTTCCGGACGCGACCGATGTAAAGCACAGAGAGATACTCTTTGTGCGGGAAACGAATGAGCATATAGCCATATGGGAAGGTGCAAAACTGGACAAAGAAAAAGCCTATGAGGTGAGCGGTATAAAGACGGTGTACTGGCTTGAAGAGTTTGACAAGGTATTTTTTGGTATTATGACCGAAGCCGAAACGGTGTATTTCAATACGAACGAACACTATCGACAGGCTGTGGAGACACAGACGAGGGAAGATCGTTTTATAAAATGGTGTAAAGAAAAGTTCCCGGCGCACAAATGGGAAAAAAGCAACCCGATACTCCAGAATATAAGGGGAGTAAAAGAGCCGCAGGAAATAGCTTTGATTCAACAGGCCTGTACCATTACCGAAAAGGGTTTTAAACGTGTACTGGGGTTTGTAAAACCAGGGGTGTGGGAATACGAGATTGAGGCGGAGTACATGCACGAGTTTTTACGAAACCGTTCCAGGGGATTTGCATATACGCCCATAGTAGGTTCCGGGTTCAGTGCCTGCGTGCTGCATTATATAGAGAACAACCAGCAGTGTAAGGACGGGGACATGCTGCTCATGGATGTCGGAGCGGAATACGCCAACTATTCCAGTGATATGACCCGTACCATTCCTGTGAACGGACGTTTTACCGACAGGCAGAAAGAGGTGTATAACGCCGTGTTACGGGTGAAAAAAGAAGCTACGAAAATGCTGGTCCCGGGAACGATGTGGGCCGAATATCACAAAGAAGTAGGAAAGATAATGACTTCCGAATTACTGGGCCTGGGATTACTGGACAAAGCCGATGTGCAAAACGAAAACCCGGACTGGCCTGCATATAAAAAATATTTTATGCACGGAACATCGCACCACATGGGACTGGATACGCACGATTACGGCGCGTTGAAAACACCGATGACCGCGAATATGGTATTTACGGTGGAGCCGGGAATTTACATACCGGGGGAAAAAATGGGAATCCGCCTGGAGGATGATATGGTAATACAGGAGCACGGTGACCCGATAAACCTGATGAAAGATATCCCTTTGGAAGTAGAGGAAATAGAGGATTATATGAATAAATAACAGGCTTTATACCTGTAGATGACGACAAGGCTGGCTGTGATGCCAGCCTTTTTTGCGAAATGAAAAAGAGATTATTTTTTTGCGGTGTAATAAAAAAAATGCGTAATATTGCCCCCTGAAACGGGAAAGGCGGTTATTTTGCCCGAACCGATGACATTATGGGGATGTAGCTCAGCTGGCTAGAGCGTTTGACTGGCAGTCAAAAGGTCGTGGGTTCGAGTCCCATCTTCTCCACTAAGTAAATCAAGCACTTACAATTGTTTTGTAAGTGCTTTTTTATTTCAGGCACGGTATTTTTTAAAAAACAAAAGATTAAGATAGTTTTAGCCAGGCTTTCTTCCCGGATTGAAGAATGCTTCGAAAAAAAAGTGTATTTTTGATGTATATGGACAAATAGTATTATAACCCCAAATCCAATACAACAAGAATGAACCCACTTTTAAAAAAAAACGAATGCAAACAAGCTGTTATGGCTTGGAAAAGCACAAAAACCAATTATTCTGAAATAGAACATTTAATTAGTCCGACCTCAGTATTCCACTTTAACCGTACAGCCTGTGACTGGGTAACCGAACATAATAAAAACAAGCATTTTTACACGTATGCCGGAATACATGACAAACAATTTGTTTTAATCGTTGTACCACTGGATAAAGACGGAAAGGAAGTCCCTCTTCCCTCTTATCTGGCAATTCCTTTGAAGCCCCTGGATAAGGAACTGGTCCTCTCGGAAAAAAAAGAAACCGTATCGGTTAAAAGAACCACGCTGTCTAAAGATCTTGAAATTAAATCCGTATACAATGAGATAGAATCATCTGTTTATAACGAACCTACCATTCCCGAAGGTGTCTCTCTTAAAGAAGTTGAACTTTGGAAAAATAGTTGTCTGGATTGGTTTTATCACGAATGTACCGATTATAAAGGAAAAAGGATATTCAATACATTCACCATTCCGTTTGTCGATTTAATTAACGGAGACAATGATTATAATAAAGTTATATGTCTTTTTGCGTTTAAGGATTCAAGTATATATAACAGGCTGATACCCGTTTTGATTTTCGTCTCTGTAAATAATACCTCCGTGCAAACCCAATCCATGAGTTCCATGGCGGATATGTACGAAACTGAAATGACCAGTAATACTATGGATTGGTCGCAACCCTGCCCTCCATTTTGCAGAGAAGAACCTGATGCAGATGTCTTCAGTTAATCGAATACAGTAGAATGGATTTTTATTATGGCACCCTCATTCTGTCTAATTGCCTGTTAATCATTTCATTTGTAATCGGGTGCTCCGGATATTATGCGCTGCATAAAACAGGCAGGAGGTATTTGTATTATTTAGGTTTTATTGTTTGCATAGAGTTGCTGACAAAAATATTGATCCTGACCTATATACGAAACACTGGTTTCATATATCCGTTTTACGTAGGAGGTGAATTTTTTTTACTGATGAGTATGTTTATTTCAGGACAAAAACTTTCGTATAAATGGTACGTTTCCATCGGATTAATCGCTCTTCTTATCTTTATTGAGGCAGCATTTTTATGGTATCATTCCCAAAAAGCAGGAGAAGGTTATGGAAAAGTATTTTCACATTTATTCATAGCATGTTTTGCCGCCTATTCTTTGATCAGGGGATTAAAGGAATTTAAAAAAGAAAATAGCTTTTTGATTATTTACGGGGGGCTGTTCCTGTATTATACCGTTTCGTTATTCCTGTTTTTATTGTTATATCAACTGACGGACCTGAATTCACAAAACGCATCTATTGTTTGGGGAATGAACAATGTGCTATCATCAATTCTATATGGTGCATCATGTTATACCTTTTGGCAGCTAAAGAAATAAGCGTAAATACCAGCTACCTGGTCATTATGATCATTGTTTTAATCATGATCATTGCTTTTTCATTACTGATGTACAGAGCCTTTATTCAAAAAATAATCAATGAGAAAAATTTACAGCACGAACAGGAAATCAAACATCAAAAGAATATTTTAAGACAACAGGTCAAAGCCCAGGAAAGTGAAAGAGAACGTATTGCAATATTGCTGCATGACGATGTCAGTAATAGGTTGAACGTATTATCTGTATGGCTTAATAATCCCGATACCTGGAATAGTGAGCGTTCCAAAGGAATTATCGGTCATCAGATACATCAATTGATAGACATCACAAGAAATATTTCTCATTCTTTATATCCGGTAAATCTGGAACGATTCGGGCTTGTACTTACTATAGAAGAACTGATAGCCAATATAAAATTTTCTTTGCCTGTTCAATTCGTACTGAAGCATGAATACACCAAAAAAGATGTTGCATTTGAATTACAACTTTGCAGGATAATTCAGGAGTTCACAAGTAATGTTATAAAACATTCGAAAGCTACGCAAATGCTGATCCATCTCAGAGATTCGGCAAACCAATTATGTGTTGTCCTTTCCGATAACGGAACAGGTTTTAAAGTGGATTCCCCGGGAAAAGGAATGGGCCTCAGGAATATAGCATTACGAATAAAAGCCCTGAACGCCTTTTATAAATGGAAAAGCAGAGAAAATAACGGATGCCGGTTAATTATTGTAATTCCTAAACCATGAATACGCCGATTAAAATTGCCCTTGTGGACGATGAATCTTTGTTTCTGGAAGGATTAAACCTGTTATTATCGGGCCTGAAGGAAATATCTATCGTTATGACGGCAGATGAAGGAGGTAAATTTTTGACAGAATTATCAGAGATTTCTCCTGAGAATTTCCCGGAAATAGCGCTTATTGATATTCAGATGAAGCCCATGAACGGGTTTGACCTGGTAAAAATATTAAAACAGAAATATCCCGATTTAAAAATTATAGTTCTTTCTTCGCACTATAGGAATACGATGTTCGGACACATGATCAAACTGGGGGTTTCTGCCTTTATACCAAAATCCTCCGACAGGGACCAGCTTCTTGAAGCCATAATTGCCGTTCACAGAACCGGTGTTTTTTTTAGCCAGAAAGATCACCGGATGCTTGTGGATTATGTCAAAAGCAAGTCCAAAAAGCCCGGTTTTGGCCCTGTCGATAACTTATCGGACAGAGAAATAGAAGTTATAATACTTATTTGTTCGGAATATACTAATCGGGAAGTAGCGGATAAACTTTTTATCAGTAAGCGAACAGTGGAAAGCCACAGGCAGAGAATATTGGAAAAAATCGGTGCTAAAAACACGGTCGGGCTTGTTGTTTACGCCATAGCTCATGAAATTTATATCCCCCCTCAACACTTCGGCTCCGTATAAATACGGAAAATAGAATTTGGTACTTTCTACGCTAAAATATGCCCCTTTCCTTTCGTTACTTTGAATGGGATTCATAGTAATGTAACTCCGGATTAACAATATGTCATAATCAAAGGTTATTACGGTAAACCTTAGATGACAATCCCCGGCAGAATATTGCGTGACAGATCTTTAACACAGAACGGTTCAATGTGATAACCAGGCAAAAACTACGGGCTTCCCCGATTGACCGGGGGAATACAGCTTATACAATTGCCATGTGAAACAGAACGCCGGTATATGAAAAAATATCCGTAAATAAACAGAAGAATTAAATTAACCGGAGGACCCCCGAAAAAATGAATTCACAAAGCGGTAAACTACTATATGTTCAACTTGGTACTACCAATCTGGATATTGTTACTGTTACCGTTGATAATTTTACGGCAGATACGATATCATTGCGATATTCCGGGCTCCCGGGAAATCTGCCCCATAAGTACGGAAATTTTGTTGCGATCTGGAATCAAACCATTATACCCTGGGGACAGGATCCTATACAAAAACAAGATATATCCGGGAATGCACAGACAGGGACTATTGTAATGACAGATCTTGTCGTCACCGCTTCTTCATACACGATAGGATATGCCTGCGGACCGGATTATACTGACATTGCAGCCAGTACGATATTAAGTGCCGGGGGATTGCGCGGCGCTCCGACCAGCATTTCAATCGGATTGAACGCGGTAGGCTCCAATTCCGTGTCGATAAACTACAGGACACTTGTCGGTTACCGACCAAAGACATACAAAAACTGGATAGGGATCTGGAAAGGTTATTATTCCCCTTTTAATAGTACGAACCCCCTGGGGTTTACTGAAATAAGTTCGGATTCCTCAGAAGGAAATGTAGCAATAAATAATATTGTGGTGGGGATCAACAGTGTATATACGCTGGTATACTTCACCGGAAAAGAAGAGACTACCGCAGCAGCAATACTCACTTTTAATACAGGAGATTATCAGAAAGCTTTTATATAAATAATTAACCTAAAAATCTTATCATGAGCAAAGAAAAATCGATGATATTATCATCAACCCAAAGTCACGAAACAGTCATTAAAGCCGATTATGTTACGGCAGACACAATTGGTATCAGTTATACCAACCTTCCGGGGTGCCAGCCAAACTCAAACGGACACTTTGTCGCTATCTGGCAAAATACCAATTCCATCCCCTGGAATACGCCTCCATTAAAAACGCAACCCATTGATACGAATACCCCTGCGGGTTCCATGAACTTTACGGGATTAACGGTTACTAAGGATACGTATATCATAGGCTATTCCGTAGGCCCGACATTATCTGTGGGGCAGAAGTACGGGAACATTTGTTCATCGGTTTATATCCCGGATACGACTTCTTCAGATCAGATAGATTTTGCATCAGGTTTATCCTTGATTCACGTGGGATCAACATCTGTGGCTTTCGGTTATAAATTGCCGGATAATATTACGCCCCAATCCAATAAGGCCTGGTGTGGACTGTGGAGGGCAGGTCAGCCATCTTACAATAATCCGCCGGATTATGTTATCCCGGCAAACCTGGACGCAGCCTCCGGGACACTTGCATTCAACAATGTGAAAATCGGTATAGGACTAACATATACCATTGCCTTTTTCATGAGCGGATACGACGAGTCGGATAAAAGCCAATCCAATCAGAAAGCTATGGCTTGTTCCATAACATTTACCAACTAACATATTTCTGAGTAACAGCAGGAAACCCTGATTATCTTCCTGCTGTTACCAATTATTCCCTCCCTGGACTTGTTCAGTAACCATTGCCATACCGGGAATAAACGCAAAGCCGGAAAAAGGATAGACAGCCATTTGTAAAGAAAAGGAATCTCCCGGTCCATAGACGGGTTCCTTCTTCCAGCTATTTATGTAATAATCCAACCCCATGCCCCATGAACTTCATTCAGCAATACCCGGGTAAATGCAATTACTATCTTCCGGATAACAAGGATTCGAATACCGGCTTTCTGGCCCTTATACTCCCCGAAAGCGTTAAGGATCCGGAGCCGACTATTTCCCTGGAAGAAGCCCTTTCCCAACAGAAATACGCCGGGAGCTTTGTTTTTTCGGCAAGAACACCGGATATATCTGACGAAAAAGAAGCCGGAAACTTTATTAAAGACATTTATAATAACATCATTAAAAACGACAGGGGTATTGTATGGCTCACAAACCCGGTTAAAATTTCACCGGATACAGCCAGTTTATTAGGTCTGTCCGCAAATGGGAGTGTTGTGAATTCGGGATTACAGGCCCCGTTGGTAGACCCGGAACTCACTTTTATAATCGGTAACGGTATGCCTGTTTCCTTACCTCCGGGGAGTACGACTTTAAAATTCGGCACCACGACCAGTTCACCGGTTTTTTCATTCGGAGGTCCGGCAGCTCCGGCCATAACACAAAGTACACAGGGCACATTGGATTTTGCAGGAGCAAAAACCGGCTGTGTTACCTTTCAGACCTATATTACACGTCAATCCCTATACGATGACCTGAAATGGGGGTTTCAATTCCTTTTTCCGCATCCGGCAGAAGATCACACCAAACTTTCGGAATGGTTACCCATTGCGAGTGGCGGGCTTCCTTCCGGTTCGGACCGGATAAAATTTACGATATGTATCGATTCGTCCGATCCGTTCAATAAGGTATTTACCGGGAGTACCGTTGCAGAGAAATATGCATCCCGCAGAACATATTTTGACTTTGAGGGTAAAAACTTTGACCGGTCGGGAACGGAACTGGTATCTTATTACAAAACCATCTATGGAAATACCCTGAACCTCATTCCACTCGTCAGTTCAAAAAACGGCATCCTGCCGGCAAGAATGGTGTTGAGCCCGGGTGAAGAAACTTCGACCTCATTGCAGAATTTCCATTTGGCACCCGAAGGAGACTACCTGCTTCAGAACGGGAGTATACCGGATGGAAGCCAGGTAAACCTGATCTGTGGCCTGCAGGGAACGGAGTTCTTTACAATTACAACAGCTGATCCGTCGGGAGTAGGGGATAAAATCCGTTTTCTTTCTAATAGTCCCGCTTTCTCGGATAAATTCCCTTTTGAGCCGGTATCGCCGGTAGCAGCTCCACCGGTTCTGGATGCCAGCATCATGAATGATATGTATACAACATCATGGGCCACCATTCTCCGGGGCGGGGATCAACAAGTCATGTATGTGGCACAACCCAAAGGATCGGCCTTGTTCGGTACGGATTCTATCCAGGGAAAAGACGCCCCGGTATACGGACACACTACCCCGGGCTTCGAATTTGATACCGGTAAAGATATTTTTTTTCCAATGGCGCCGTATAGCGGTATAAGCCCGGGAGACGGAAGCAATGGTTTTTCTGCCGGCCAGACAGAGCAGTATGAATCCCAGATACTCAGTGGAATCCGCAGGAACCTGGTGGCCAAAGCCAGTGGCAAAACGGTAAAGAACGCTATGTTTACCAATAAGGACAGGGAGGCCGAAGCCAGCCAGATCACCACTTCCACACCCTCCGGCCTGATCGCCAAACTTTCCGGGACGGAGAATGATTATACCTGGGATGAAGTACTTCTCGGCCAGAACAAAATTGACGGCGAGGAATTCAGTATGTATTTTCCGCTTCAAAATGATCAGAACGAAACAAATGAAGCCCTGTTGCAGGCCTTACAAACAAGCGACCTCTTCCTGGTAGTAGCAAATGATGCCAACCTGCAGGGGTTTGGCAGCGGAACAACTTCACTCAACCCACCTCCCCCGAATTATATGCAAATCGAAGATTGGGGTATTCAGGTCAATGCAGGAAGCAAAAAGAGCATTACCTACAACGATTACAGCAACGTAATGATCATTAAGGGACGAAAAGGGCCCCTTTACACCCCGGGGAATGATAAAAAGGGAAGTGAACATAAGGACCCGGACGGTTTGGTGATGAACTCCGATAAATGGACCAATGCCAACACCTTTGCCTGCCCACAGGGTCCGGATAAGAATACCGATGAGTTGATCATCCTGTCCCAGTGGATTCAAAACTATTTTGAGAAAGCAGCCAGGCAAAGTGACAATCCCTACTTCAAAAAATTCAACAGTATAGCAACCGATCCGGATTGGACAGGAATATTATTTCTGAGGGCCGACCTGCGAAAATTGCCGGCCAACCTGACCGGGATCATGGCAGGTGTCCGCTATCCGCAAAATTTCAATGCACATCACTTTGCCATAGACATCAGCCCTGTCAAACCCGGCGATAATGGCCCCGTTATCGAAGAATCCAGCTCCATTTTCGGATTGATCTATTATGAAGATCCGTACTTCAAAGGTGTTGGTGAGAACAATAAGGTGGAACCGGTGACACCCTCCAACAACAATAACTACGATTTTTGCCTGCTTACCCTCAAGGTCCGGTTTGAAAATACTTCGGTCAAAAGCTTTGAAAGTTACGCACAGTTAACACTTAACCAGCTCTACGGTAGCAGGATCACCGGAATGGGGACATTAGGGAATTCGCTGAACACCATTGTGCTTAAGGGGAGTTTGCAGATAACCAATGGCCGGGCAGTCTATGCCATGGGTACCGATAGCAATAGTTCTTTCTACCCGGACAATAATATCCTCAGGAAAGTAGAGATCAACAATGTATTGCTCAGCACTCAGGACGACGGTACGGTTTCCGGAAAAATAGACACTTCATTCGACCTTTCCGGTTACCTGGACTATGCGGTTGTCTCGGATCCGGATCAGGGGACATTCGATATCTTTTCATTCGGAAATGAGGACGGACAGGACAAAAGCCTGCAGGGACTCCGTTATTCTAACCTGGCTATTCCAATGAGTTTCACCAAAGAAGCACAGGAACAGGCAGAAATGGCCAACCGGCAGGTACAGGCCGGTTATACCTTTGACAGCACTGAGATTACTTTTGATATTGCCCGGAGTACAGCCCGAAAAGAAAGCCTGTTTTTAAGCCTGGCGCTGGATGTTCAATCTTTTATTATAGGCAAGGCGGAAATAGACCCCAAAAAGATGGGTTATCTTCAGGTGCTGAGCAATATCCGAATGGCCGGTGTTGCCGGAGAGACGTGGTACGGCCTTCGATTCCGGGTTAATATGGGAACACCCGGCGAACTAGCCGGAAAAGTAAACCTTACGTCCTACCTGGTCACGGCCTGGTCACCGGCAAGTACGGGAGACGCTTATAAAGCGCAACTCGGTATGATGCTTCCGGGAACAGGCGGAGGCGCCAGACTTATCAGTCTTCAGTCCGTAATGAGTTTGTCTATCGGGCAGATCAAACTGGTTTATAACAAAGACCAGAAAGCTTTCCTGCTGATGATGACAGAGATCGCCTTAAAATTTCTCGGTCTTCTGAAGATCCCACCCTCAGGCTCCACGCTGTTTTACCTCTTTGGAAATCCGCAGGGTACTGGCAAACCTTCCGGGTTAGGATGGTACGCTCAATATACCAATGTTCCTGAGAAAGGAAGATCCGGAAAGGCACTTACACGCCTCAACTAAAATTGAACTCACCTAAATAAACCTGCGAAATGTCCTTTTTTGATACTATCATAAACAAAGTTTACACCTATTTCAATCTCGACTGGGATTTTCAAATAGATGCGTCCGTCGAGCAATTCAGAAATTACCTGAACGGTGGCGATAACCCGGTTATCCGTATGTATGTCAGCGCAACCAAGGGGAGCGGGCATCAGGGATCAACAGTGGCTCTACTTCATCAGCTTGCCAATCCTGAAGTTGAAAACGGGTTTGCTTACAAAGGAACAATCGAAGTATACTACAGTCCTGACGGAAACGATCTGGAAAAGCTGTTGCTGCTGCTTCCCGAATTGGATGGAAAAACCGAAGGGAAAGTTGTTAATGCTAACGTGCAGCTTCTTCCGTTACCCGATAAAGATCAACCTCCTGTAAATGAAGTGAATCTTGGTTTTACAGGAGGTGCGGATGACACACATACACCTTCAGGGAAAAAGGTGCCGAATTTTGCGAAAACGATCAATACGAGATATTTCCTGCGTCTGCAGCCGTATAAATGGACAATGGGGGAAAATCAAATTCAGTTTAATTCGGATCGCAACCCTATAACTCTTACGGAACAAAATGTACTCGGGTATAGTTCATTTGCCCAACGTGCTTATTTTATGCGTGTCCCGGCAACAATTTCCGAGGCGGACTGGAAATACTACCGCGGAGAAAAAAAATATGCGCAGCAAACAGAAGTCGTAAGCTGGGTAATAGGCCAGCCGGATTACGATTATGCCGTTGTATATGGAATTAATAACACAACTCCTATGGCTTATGCATATTCGGCAGAAGAACGAATGTTCGAAGCGATCCTGAGTATGATGGCATCTCAGAGAAACGGACCCGGAATCTCTGACGGCGCCCGGCCCATTGTGGTCATAAGCCTTGGAAACTTCAGAAACCGCGAAGATGAATTGGAAAGCCTTTTTAAAGGAGGGCCTGCCGGCACCGATAATTTGGTAGAAGATGCCGCTAAGGTACAGCAGAACAGATCCACCTATCTCACGCAGGTAAAAGCCGCTGAACGTATCCAGTTGGAATGGAGTCACGATATGATAAGCATTCAGAGACACCTGGATTGGTTAAGTGGCAGCAAAGACCGTGTGTTGTTTGTTCAACTGGGAGGGGTGCCAAAACCATTGTATAATTTATTACTCCAGAAAACAACGCTCCCCCCGGTTTTTGAAGGACAGGGAACCACCAATGATGTGCTCAATATGGGTAAATATTACCTGCAGCCGAACCTGCGATCCAATGTTAATTATCCTTCCACAATAATCGGATATTCCGAGTATGTTAAAATTGACGTTTCTCCTATAATAGCCTATATTCCTGCCTTGCCCCTGCAACTTCAGGAAATGGCCAACAACATGAATTATCCGGTGAACGCATGGCCTGCACAAAGTGAAGATACCCCTTGTGAGATCATGGGACAGTTCATTAAAGACTACCGTTCTGAGGACGATCACGGAGTTTATAAAAGGTATTTCAGGACGATAGCAGATTTCTATCAGGACCCGAGAAATGACAAATTCAGATATGCCGTTGGTTACCTGAACTATATTATATCGCCCGAAGTTTATGCAGTGAATGCACCGGATAAAAAAGCTTTCGTAACTATCGGGCATGCCGAAGAAGGTAGTCCGGTATTGGCAGATTTATTGAAGAAGCTACAGGACAATCAAAACGCGGAAGGAGTACTGAATTTCCTGCCGGGAGTATTCAGTGCGGGGGCGATATTCGATTTCTTCATGGGATTACTCGGCGCCAAAGTTACCATCGAAGCATCGAAAATTACAACTACGCCCGAAACGGGAGACCCGGCCAGTATCCTTGTCACCGGAAGCATGAATTTCCTGGGGCCCCCTGCCGCGGTAGAAATTGTTTATACCGCACCGGATGGTGTCATTGTCTCAGACAATAAATTTTCCTATGATATTCATTGGGAACCTGCCGAAATTCCCTGGTTCCGTTTCAGCGATCCGTTTGTACAATTTACGGTCATTAATGCCAGAACCCTTACATCCGGTGGGTTTGGGGGTAAGATCGACGGGATCGACGCCAATCTGGCGTTCCAACTCCCCATAAAGGATGATAAATGGCAACTGGTCGGTGATTTCGATACACCCATCACCATTTCAAAATGCTATCAACTGGCCGGAGGGATCAACCTGGCCGAATCGCTTCCGGCGCCATTCAATGCCCTGGCAGGATTTGGTGTGTCCAATATGCAACTGGAATACGACGCTAAAAATAAGGCGATCCAATACGTAGGCTTTGTTTTCGCAACAGATCAGCCCTATGAGTTGATGAAAGGAGTGGTCATGCAGGATATCATTGCAAATGTAACCGTTCAGAACCCGGCTTCTGTTGCCGATCGAAAAACAGCATGGTCAGTCAACGGAAAATTCCGGATCGGGACATCGGAGGATGCCGGGGTCATTGCTCTAGGTGTTGCCGGGCCGAGCCTGGTATTTACTGGGTTGCTGGAATCAGGTGTAATAAACGTAACCGACCTGTTCAATATTTTCCTGGCCGGAGCAGATCTTACGCTCCCGGCATCATCTCCCTTACCCGTTATCACCTCTTTCCAGTTCACCTATGAAATGGATAACAAAAATTATTCGGTGAACTGCGATATGAATACCAACTGGGCTATTGAAATTCTGGGAACGACCTTTTTTACCATAGATAACCTCGGTGTTTCGGTTGCAGGGGAAGGCAGCAATTTACTCGGCGGACTAAAAGGGTCGGTTACCATTATGCCGGACGACCCCAATGTGAATCTCGGGATTGCGCTGAGCGCATCTTACAATTCGGCGAACAAAGTCTGGAAATTCAACGGGGAACAAACGAGCGGAAAGCTGAACATAACAGGATTACTCAAAGAATACCTGGGGTGGGATACCACGCTCCGTATTTCTATTGACGGACTCGGTGTTGATGTGGAAACCAGCGGCACCACCGGAAAAGCTTCCTCGTGGGAATTCAGGGCAAAAACAGCCGATCCCTGGGAAATTCCGATCCCGGTCAGTGATCCCCTTAATATTGTCGGAAACTTCAAAATGGGATACTATGGAGGCCCGGAGGGAACGACAAAAACCTCCCGGCCAACACTTCCGGAAACTACCAATGCAGACCGAAAAGCCGGCAGATACGGAGAAATAAGTGCCGATCTGGAATGGAACGGCATTGAACTTACCGTATTCTATAATTTCCAGCCGGAATACAGTGCTTACGGAATTATCTGGGGAATTCTTACCGGGCAGATAGAAGAAAAAATGATAGAAGGTAAGAAGCACCAGATTGCCACGCTCAGGTTTACCAAATCAACCACAATAGGAAGTATGATCGAGACCATGATCGGGTGGGCGACCGGTACGAAGTTCGGTTTGTCAAGCCCCTGGAATTTCCTCGATAAAATTCCGCTGAACAATCTATCACTGGAATATGATTTTACGGACGGGAAAGTTTCATTCCAACTCGATATCGGGCCTATTGATATGGTATTTGCTAAAATTAAAGGTATTGCTGTCAGCTACAATTCCAACCAGCCAGATCCGAAAGATAATGGTGTAATGGTTGAATTGAACGGGGAGTTCTTGTGGCAGGACAACCGGAATGCACCACTTAGCTGGGATGCTACAAAACCGGAAACAGCACCTTCGCCTGGCGGACAAGGGAATAAATACCTGGATCTGCGTTTACTGGCGCTGGGGCAGCATGTGACATTGCCGGGATTTGCAAATGCCAAAACGGTACAGGATGCAGTTAAGGCCATGACAGACTTGCCGTCTACCGAACCGGGTCAGATTCCGGCTGTGATCTATGATGAAAACAGTTCCTGGCTGATCGGGATGGACTTTGGGGTTCTCCGGCTCACCGACGGCAAAAAAAACGGAGAATCCGATGCACTGGTAACGGCAGGAGAAAGTGCGCCCGGTTACTTCCTCACTTTACAAACCATTTTTAACGACCCGAACCTTTATGCCCTTCGCGTTGCTTTGGATGGTGACATGGCCAAGGTCTTTAAAGGGCTTGACTTCCAGATCATGTACCGTAAGGTAAGTGACACGGTAGGCGTTTACGCTGCGGAGATCGCCCTTCCCGAAGTGATGCGTAAAATCCAGATGGGGCAGTTCAATATAACGTTACCCGTCTTTGGGATCGAGATATATACAAATGGAGATTTCCAGGTAGATGTAGGTTTCCCGTGGAAAGCCGATTTTTCCCGGTCATTTACATTCCAGACACTGATCTGGACACCGGTGGGAGTCCCCATTCCGGTGATGGGATCACTAGGGATTTACTTCGGAAAACTGTCCAGTGTCTCTACGGACAAAGTGCCAAAAACAGACCTCGGAACATTTAATCCGGTTCTTGTATTCGGATTTGGTTTCCAGGTAGGCATCGGTTATGATTTCAGCCTGGGCATTCTGAAAGCCGGTTTCAGCCTTACTGCCGTGGCCATCCTGGAAGGGGTTATTGCAGCGTGGAATCCGTATGTGCCTGCAACAACTTCACAGGCAGACAAAAGCCAGGTGGAGAAATCGTATTTCTTCTGGTTTCGGGGAACTGTCGGCATTATCGGAAAACTGTACGGAACGGTCGACTTTGCCATCATCAAAGCCGATGTCAATGTAGAGATCAAGATATTGGCTCAACTGACAATTGCCCCATACGAAGATATTGTGATTGCCCTGATCGCTTCCGTAGACATCTCAGTAAGTGTGAAGATCAATCTCGGGCTTTTCAAAATCAAGATCAGCTTCAGCTTTTCTGCCAATATCTCCCAGAAGATTACCATTGCAGGCATCGGAGGAACAGCTCCGTGGTACGACAATTCACAGGCAATAGCGGGTAAAGCATACGCACCGTTGTTGGCCAGGAGAACAAAACTGCTGATAAACGAGGATGCCATTGTAATTCCGCCACACCCGACAATGACGTGGGACAATCTTACCAAAGCAGATACGCCTGTCTCATTAACCGGATATGTAGGTCTCGGCTTAACAGCGGCAAGAGGAAATGCTACGCAACTGGCAGATCAGGTTCCCTGTTATGTCTCCATGTTGTTTATCGATTCCGTAGCGCCGTCTACCGGGGATGTAAAAGACAGTGTCGAAAAAGTGCTGAAATCCGCTTCAGACACCCCCTTTGAATTGCTGGTAAAACAAGTGTACCGATGGGTGATAGCCGCAACACAATCTACCCCTTCAAGTGCCGGGGATGTTGACCGGATGATTGTTTCTGACTTCGATCTAGAAAACCTTTACAATGCATTTGATAATGAAACCACGCCAACACCGATCCCTACAGCTGCGATCGAGAAATTTATCACCGGGCAATTCACGATGGAGATCAGCAGCCCGACGGAAGACGGGGAAGCAGATGCGACCTTCTTCCCCATGCCACTGGATATGCAGTTGAATATTCCCGCTTACGGGAATGATTACAAAGGGTACGAGTATACATTTGCCGATTACAATACAACCAGTCAGGAGTTCCTGAAAGACCTCCGTGTTTATTTTGATGAACTGGCCGTCCGGGTCCGAAAAGAAGATGGAGTGTCATCATTTACCCGTGTTATGAACAATGAAGAAACTTCCATGGCCGACTTCATTTTCGGGGATTACTTCCTGCTCATTGCCCGGCAAATGATCCAATCGTCCAGAGATGCTCTCCGCAATTTCAAATACGCTATCAAGTCCACTGAAAATGTCAATGCTGTCCTGAAATGGATCAATGACAACAACGGTTATAACGAAAGGACTTATGACTCTGCAGCGAACAGTCCGGAATACGCCAACCAGGCCAGGGAATATACGATGACCGACCTGTTCAGTGATAATCCTGCACATGCCCTAAACGCAGATAAGGATATCTATGTTGCCGGGGCACGATATGCTATCCGGGAATCGGATACCTATGACACTATTGCTAAGGCAAGTCCCTATAACGGGGTATTTTCCGGAGCAGACCTGGCCGACGCGAATGCACTGACTACCGATACACTGGTAGCCGGTATGAAGATCACCTTCAATTCGAATGATTATGTCGTACAACCGGGCGATTCCCTTAACATTGTTGCCGAAGTGTTGCGTACTACCGTCAAAGAACTTGTTGCAGAGAGCAATATCACATCCATGAAAGGGTTACTCGCCCCGGTGGGAATGCTTTTCATCCCGGAGTTTAGTGCAAAAACAACGGAAGAAGATACACTACAGTCTTTTGCCGGACAATTCAATATCACCGCGGAAGATTTGGGATTGAACGCTAAGAATGGCGACATTCAAGACCTGTTCGCGACTGCCGGTAATGCATACCTCGATATATCCGATCTGACACAGTTCACAGTAGGTGAATTGATAGCAGAGACACAGCGTTCTCTTGGCATCCAACAGTTGTCCGGAATGGCTTCCAGGTATTACCTTGCCGGAATGCGGCTGCCCACTGCGGGGATCACGCCAAATTATCCCGGTATGTGGGTGAAGGAAACAAAAGATTCGGAAGGCAAAGTAAGGCTGAGCCTGCCGGAATATGCAGGGCTCTATGCATTGACCGGACAGCAGTTCCCCGTACCTGTAATTGGCCCGGAGGCACCGTTCCAGGTAACTTTCAACAGGGGAACAGGAACAACCTGGTACCAGTTTAAGGGAAGCACTTCCGATGCATCACTGACGATCTCCGTTGCGAGTGATTCGGTAGATGCGGACCGCCTGAACAAAGTAGCGGCCTATGCACGGGCTAACCTGCTCAATACACAACTGCAAAGCTTTGGCCCGCAGCGTCTGTTCAAGGAAGATAACAGTACATATCCGTTGACTACGGATATCCCGTGGGAAAGTGCTTCGCCAATTGCATTGCCATATGGAAATACTCCTAAAGGAAACCCTTCGGTCAATATCTGGATGTTACCGTCGGATATGCTCAGGTTACCTGACCTTTCAACGCGTGCACTGAATCCGAAATTCAAGGTGCAGATCGGTCAGTTTAGCCCGGCCACGCAGACGATGATCAATCGCCCTGTGGAATCTTACGGATGGGCTTCTGTGATTGATCTTAAGGTAAAACAGATCCCGGTTATTGAAGAAAGCCCGTCGACGAAGACGACATATGAGATCGCCGGTGCGGATGACGACAGCATCGTACTTCTGGAGCGCTTGCTCAGTGAATTGGGAGACGACAATTCTGCCATTCACTCTGTCTTCCTGGCCTATGAAAGGGGCAGTAATAACACAAGTACGACTTCCGGCCTGCAAACCGACCCGTACAATGCCATTACTATGGGGATTGCGCAGGTAAACCTTTCTACGGAAACAAAGCCGGGTAGTTTCATGGCATTCCAGGAAACACTTGCTGAAGCTGAAGAAAGCATGATCTTGCTGAACGAACCGATCGATTTCCTGCGCCTGGTCTGGCAGGCCAGTATTACCCGTTCAGGAGGTTATTATCTCTATTACTTTGATGATAACAGCAAAGAAGGATTGCAAAGCCGCTTGTTTAATGATAAAGGAGAAGCTTCGGTTTCCTTGGTGGTCATGTACAATGTTCCGACGGAAACAGCATTGGAAAATACATTAACGTCTTATATGAACGCCTTTGTTTCAGGAGATGCTATCGACGCTTCCAACAGCCAGGTATTTGCCGAAGCCGATCCGTTACCTCATAAGGTCAAGGCTGCCGAAACGGATACCCTGGAACAATTAGCCTACCGTTACTTCGGAAATGTGGGTAACGTGGCCGATGACAACCGGGATGTGCCGCTCACAACAGGTGTGGAGATACTGGTTAGTGAAGGGACCTATGAAGTGGGAGGGACAGGATCTCAACCGGGAGGAGAACTAAATAAAATTGCCGCATACTTCGGAGTGGATCCGCAGGCGATCAGGGATGCTAACCCTCTGATTACCGATTGGTCTTCGGCATTACCGGTGTACACGGCACTTTATTTGCCGGTAATAACAGTAAAAGCGGGTACAAGCCCGGGCGGATCGACCTTGGGGGCAATGGCCAAATATTACGGACAAAACCTCACTTCCCTGGCCAATCACAATCAAAAAGTCCGGAACATCTTTGCAGCAGGCTCGGAAATTACTCTGGTTGGCGGACCGAAAGTGCTTTCTGCCACAGTACCTCCGGGAGTTGTTTCCATGCAGGCGACACGTCCGGTACCTGCAGAGATCCCGGATCATCCGACAGCAGACAATTACGGGGAGATATACCTGCAGAATATGTACAGCAGTCTCGCCTATGAAATAGTGGATAATCCGTACTTTGGAAAGAGTCATCTAAGTTTGCCCGCCGGGCCATCCGGTAAAGGATCCAGCCAGGCTTCGGAGAACGACAAGGTACGTGTTCCTGAAATGGTTAAGGAAGGCGACCTCTGGGCCTATCAGCAGGCGGTTCCGTATTCGCGTTTCTCCAAACAGGCTTATAAGAAAGATGCGGAGATGCCGGGGCAGGAAGATAGTCCGTACCGCGGACTGGGAACGATGATACAGGTCTCGATGGCATGGCAGGATATTTATGGAAATCGCCTGATGACGGAACTATCTGATCCGGACAGTGGAGAATTCCTGGACCAGCCTCCGATACTTACGGGATACACAGATTCGATTATTGGCCTGAACCAATGGCAATCGGTGGCTGCATCATGGCAGGTAACCCCAGTGGAGAATGGGGATCCGTTACTCGAAGTAGATCTTAATTTCGATCCTACCACTTTCCAGGGAATGATCCGGGCAGAAGCACAAAGTGCTGCGGAAATCATGGTGTATTTCACCAATGCCGTAGAAGCTGACAGTGCTGAGAATGTGAAAAACTACAGCATCAACGGTGGTAATGTCAAAGTTACTTCGGCACAACTGCAGACAGGCGGTATGTGTGTGCTACTTGCAGTTCCTTCCCTGGCTGATGATATATATACCCTGGCTGTTGAACAGATCAAACCGGTGTCGAACCAGGAGGTGGACTATGCGGGATATGCAGGTTTCAGTTACCCCGGTACGGATCCGAAAGCTGTGCCGGACTCAACTGTCCTGCAAAATGCAGCTCAGGCATTAGAACTGTATACAAACCTGTGGTATCAATTAACCGATCCGAACGGGATTAGTTACGGCGTTACGACATCCTTCCTGAAAAGCGACCTGACGCTGGATAAAGCACAGGAAGATGCACTTGTGAATGACTGGATAAAGTCTATTTATCTCTTCGTTAAACAAACGGCAGAAGGACAAACAGGACTCACTGCGCCCGTAGTAAATCACACGATTCGGTTTGCGACAAATGCAGACGATATTATCCAGGACGAAATCATAAAGCTTAACCTTACTTTTAGTATCGAGCGAACAGGCGGTGCAATAGCCGGGGATTTTGAAACAACAGGCAGCGTTAAACGAAGTTCTGTTATGGTATCGGCATGGACAAAAGATATCAAAGGTTCGGCAACACTCGATTCGAGTGCGTTTGCGGCGAACTTCGAAGCCTCTTACTTCAAGGCCGGAGATTTCCGGATGTGTGTCGCTACCGGAGAAGACCGGTTTGTCCCCGACGGACCGGGTAATCAGTTATGGGCTGTTCGTGTGGGATTGAAACCTTCCGAAGGAATTTCTTACACCATTAATAATGAAGGTGCTCCGCAACTGTTTGCCCCCAGGCCCATTTCCAATAAGCTGGAATCGCGTTCGCAAATAGCCATCTATGATTATGTTTCAGGTAAAGGCATTGATTTCACTACCCCTTCAAAGCATCTGGACTTTAACGGGATAGATATGGATGAATGGGGAAAGCAGTTGTTTGCTTCCGTAGATGGTGTCCTGACACCCGCATTTACCGCTGCCATTCAATTGGTTGATGAAAACCTGTACAAAACATACCTGGAACAGATTCTCGATGCAAAAAGATCATTGGCCGCGATCGCGAAAGAACTTATGATTCCGGTTTACCAGGACACGGACTGGGATCCCGCCGAAGCACAAGAAACATTCGAACAGCAATTGTTGATCGAATTGAGCAATGCATATACGACTAAGGCTGCTATCGGGTTCTCGGCAAAGGTCGAAACGGATCAAACAAATAAAATTCCGCCGCGTCTTTACGGAAATATTGTGGAGAATACGGTATTTATAGGCGCTACCATGAGCACGGACCATCCGAGGACGGTGAACCTGTTCTTTAGTGGAGTATTGTCCTTCGACAGTGCACAGGATGTATCCAACTATACGGTTTCGGATAGTATAGTTATTGAAAATGCGGTTCTTGCGGATAACGCTATCCAGGTGATCCTGACATTGTCTGGAAATGCGGAGGCGGGGAAAACAACGGTCACCGTTTCTGATGATTTCAGGGATCAGAACGGAAACAAGATCATCCCCCCTTACATGCATACCGTTGAGACGACGATTGCAGATGTCAATATCAGTTCGTCCGTTTCATTGAGTTCGCCTAAACTCAACCTTCAAAAAAGCGATAACGAACCGATTACCTTTTTACTGAATTCCCCGGATATAGTGAGAGGTACCGATGGAGCAGTTCTGCCTTCGCTCTATATGAACCTGGCCTATGAAAGCGCAAATATTGAGCATCAGATAGGAACGCTCCCCGGCATAGAGGACTACGAAGCATCCACATGGCTGAGCTTTATAAATTCCAATGCAATCCGCAATCTGTCCGCCGGACTGGGAGGGTTCGATATTCCTATGTTTTTACGTACTTTTCCCGTTCCGCCTAATATGACAGAACAGCATGGCGGGGCCGCTCATCAAAAAGTAAGTGAACCCGTATCAGAGCAGGAACTCAGTGAATTGCTCAAGTGGAACTACGCATTTACCTATACCGAGAACGTCCATTACCCGCAAGACGAAATTGATGGGATCATTAATTTCAATCTCGGAGACTCAGGACTGCAAAACCGGGCGGACTTTACGGATGCCTTTAACACCATAGCCGAGTTTATTACCGTTTTTCCCGAGGTTCAAAAGGATCTGAACACTATTTTGGCAACTATTGATGCCGAAACCACAGATGCGGAAACATTTAACAACGCTTCCATTGCTCTGGAGGCATTCATCCAAATGGTTGACCACATCACTACTGCCGCCAACCATAGTGGAAACGGCCTGGCCATGATTTCCGATTCGCTGCGGAAATTCAGTGTAAATATAGAGCCATACAAGTTTAAGATCCGTGAATCCAAAGCATTCATCGATGGAATCGAGGCCCTTGTCGTGGAAATTATCGGGACGCCGCCGGAAGGGATAGGAACGCCGGTTGTTCATATTTCCGGTTACACGTCCAAACCGTATGAAAATACCGAAAACAGTGATTTCAGTTACTATTTCGAAAACAATGACGGTATACTCACGGCAGGGAAAGGACAGGGTATCCCGGACAGACAGTTCTCATTGAGTGGCCTGAATATCCTGGAAAGACAAGATGCCAATACCTCGGTAGAACTACGACGCAATTACGAATTAGTTCCGGGCAGGATCTCCAACCCACCGTTTGTATATACTACAGGAGAAGTCGGTTTTACCAATGCCTTCAGGCCAACGATTACTATTAAAGAAACCATCGACATGTCATTGCTGGGAGGAAATGGCCCACAGAAACGTACGCTGAAAGGGCAATTGACGGAGTTTTTCGATATCCTGCTCCAAAATAATTCACAAGAAGTGTTGAGTTTCCAGATGTCGGGCAAATATGTGTATAGCCAGAACAAAAAACTGACAAGTATCGAATTGCCTATCCTGATGCAACCTTTAGTGAGGGTAAATGTGAATGACAATACCGGTGAAGGTGAAACAACGGACATAAGTATGATGATCGGCAATTGGGCGAAAGGTATTACCAAGTGGTTTAACACGTACTATTCTACCCCGCTGAATGACGGAATTTTGAGTATGGAAATCACCGCATTCTCAAATCTCACAAAGACGCCAATGCCGATTATTCGATTGGAGAAGGTAACAGTACCACTGCTTTATGTCAGCTTCAAATAGAGGATGAGACCATCGCTTGATATTGCATAGACAGGACCCTTTAAGTTAAATAGGTACATGGCCTGAGGATGGAGAGGAATCAAGCGATGATTCCAATCTTTTTTGTGGGAAATAATTTTTTCGGCATTTTGACGGAATTTGACCGGTGATGACGATTTCTGCAAGTGATTTTAGGAGTCTCCTTCGAGACTTCTTCGGGTTTCGTTCGGGTTTCCTTCGGAAAAAGGGATGTTTTTCCGAAGGAGACTTGAAGAAGTCCCGAAGGAAACCCGAACAGCAATAGGAGAAAGTTAGGGTACACGGAAGCAAAAAAAGGTAAATCCCTTTATTTTGGTGAGAACTAGAAAACACAGGTTTTCTTTGGATAAAAGCAGAGCCTTTATTATCAAGTTGAAGGTCAAAACCCTGCTCCCGATTCCGATAATCGGGACTATTGCAGCTACTTTAGTTTCTATAAACTTTTACTTAGTTCAGTTATTAAGTAATTGCGTATTGACTAAATAACCGAGTGACCTAATAACTAAACCTCTGGACTTTCAGTCCAGAGGTTTAGTTATTGTCCAGAAAGACGTCTAGTTTCCGTTGGGGGTACAGGTATTTTTTATTCAGTTTTATAAAAGGTATTTTTTTGTTTTTGCGAAGCCTGTACAGAGTGCTTTCGCTGATCCTGTATTTTTCCATCACTTCCGCACTGGTAAGGTATACCTGTGGCGTGTAATGCGAGACACCGGTGGCTTTGATTTGTTGTAAAATATCAATGAGGATATCGATAATATCAGCCCCATAGCCCTCTTGCGAATCCGGGTTGGTTTTCATGACGATACGGTTTTTGGTTGTATAAATATACATAAAATACAGGGCTTGGGTTTGGCCGGAAGAAATCAGTTGCCTCCGCGAATAAATCATTAATTGGAAATATACCAAGCAGCTTGGTTTTGATGTTGGAATATTAAAAACAGGAACTGTTCATGCCTTACAGAGTGCTGAAAGACCGGTTATTCTATTTTCAATGGTTTATGGCAAAGGTGATTCAGGAACTATGTTTTTTGACAGAGACAATAAGCCAAATTGCTGAATGTTGCAGTATCCAGAGCTAAAGACAATTTTATAGTATTTGCAAACACTGAAATATTAGACGAAAAAGCGAGAACACCATCGGGAATATTAGCAAATCATCTTACCTATGAAAAAGGAAGCACAACCGCCTGATCTTTGCTCAAAAAATAAATAGTTCAAAATGCTAACCTGCAGTATGATCAATGGATTCTCCTTCTTTTAAAAATCCCTTTTTTATCTTTATGCGATATTAAATGGAGTATGGCGGATTGCAATTCGCTTTTGAAATGTCTCTGATATGAAAGGATCTATTGGAATTAAGCAGATAGCACAACTGGCGGATGTATCTATCGGAACTGTGGACAGGGTACTTCACAACCGGGGAGGAGTGTCTAAAGTTACCGAGCAAAAGGTGCTCGCTGTTATAAAGAAGGCGGGATATAAAAAAAATACCGTGGCCAGCCGCCTTCGGCTGGGTGCGCATAAGAAGGTTAAAATAGCTGTGCTGATCCCGGAGACCGCAAATAACTGGGGGTATTGGGAACTTCCGAAGAGAGGCATGGATAAGGCTGCCGAAGAACTGCACGATCACGGAATACTGGTCACTTATTTTTATTTTTCGGATCCGATAACCTTTATATCCGCAAGTGAAAAAATATTTGAAACACAGTTTGATGGTATTGTCACGGTGCCCTTTTTTACATCGGAAAGTAACCTGTTGGCCGGGAAAGCAAGGGAGAAAGACATGCCTGTTGTGTTTCTGGACACCCGGGTGACTCTGGATTACCCCGGTTATTTTATTTGCCAGGATTCGCATCAGGCCGGATTGGTAGCGGGCAGATTGCTGTATGGCTTGGTTGGTGAAGAAGGTTTTTATATGGTGATTAATATCTTAAATGCCAGAGGGCTACATGAAAATAACAGGCAGAGAGAAAATGGATTCAGGGAGTTTTTGAATGCGAAAAACAAAGAGGGAAAGATGGATATTAATACCATAAACTACCCGTTAAACCAACCTCTGGACACTATACCCGACATAAATAAGTTACTGAAAGACAAAAGGCCTAAAGGAATATTTGTAACCAATTCCAGGGCATATATGCTTCCTCCTGTTCTGCGAAAATACGGAATAAGTGACGCCTCTATTGTGGGATTTGATCTGAACAAAGAAAACCTGGAAAGCCTGAACCGGGATGATATGTCGTTTTTGATCAACCAAAAGCCCGAATATCAGGGCTATTCGGCGATTAAGGGGTTGTTTAAATTTTTAACAGAAAAGGATGCTTCCGAACTGCATATTGACATTCCGGTGGAAATTGTAGTGAAAGAAAATCTCCATGTCTTTTAGAAGCATCCTCAAACGTAATACTATATATTGTCGAAAAATCGTGGCCTAATTCGGGTATCCCGGATTTTGAGGATATTCGTTAACCGTACGGTCTATCTGGTCAAGCGGAATAGGGCGCAGAACATGGTAATCCTTAATATTATTTGCGCCCACGGGATTGTAAAGACGTACCCTTTCCACGAGTTTCCCGGTCCTTACCAGGTCCCACCAGCGATAACCTTCTCCGTAAAGTTCACGCGCCCTTTCGTCGAGTATGAAATCGAGGGTTATATCCGATGCCATGACCTCCATTTCGGTTTCCATACCCGGTTGGGCTGCCCTGTGTCTTACCACGTTAATGTCTTCGGCGGCACCTGTGGTATTATTTAGCATTAACCTTGCTTCCGCCCGGAGCAAATAGGCATCGGCCAGACGCATGAGAATATGATTGCGCTGTGATGGCTCTCTCTGGTGATCGGGACGGGTGGGATCCAGCCATTTCAGTACGCTTGGAAATAACCGTTCCGTGTATTCCTCTTTCGTAATGACCATGTAAGGCTTGGTGTCCTGCCGGGATTGCGGCCATAACTCATCTTTTCCGGGGCCGGGAACATAAACCGCGGTATCCCCCAGCTGAAGGTTTTCGTTGGGACTGTTGGTATACCAGACATGCGTAAAACCTTCATCATACCTGGTGTCTTTTTCCCTGTCCCACAAAGAGAGTAAAAAATCGGTGGGTTTGAACCTTTTCCAGGGTCTTCCGTTTTCCACGTCCCTGGCCATACCGGGCAAAATATCGTATTCCATCAGGAAAAAGAGGTGTCCGCGGTGTCCTAATTCATCCGTACCGTCATCTACCTGGGTCTTGGAATTGATAACCGAGAGTATAACCTCGTCATTTTGTTTATTGCTTATGTTCCACAGATCCGCGTAACGGTCCAGGAGCCTGAAGCCGTAATCTTCTATAACGTGTGTAAAGAAGGTTTCCGACCGGGTGGCATCATCTCCTTCGGCGGATTGGGTATAACTTCTGGTGAGAAGTACCTTGCCCAGGAGGAACTGCGCCGCCGCTTTGGTAATACGCCCGTAATCCGATTGGGTGTCGGGCAATGTTTCGATAGCGTATTCCAGGTCGGGGATAATGGCCTGTTTGTAAATTTCTGCACTTGCTGTTCGGTTAGCTTCGATTTCCACGCCTTCCGATTCTTCCAGGCTAAGATGTGCGTCGCCATAGGTGGTAATGATATTGAAATAGAACAGGGCACGTAAAAAACGTACTTCTGCAAGGCGTGTTTTTTTCAGGTTCTCGTCCATTTCCAGTGCTTCGGACCTGCCTACTACGGCGTTGGCCTGGTTAATGCCTTTATACCAGTCTCTCCAGGCATCCCGGACATAATTATCCGAAGCATTAAGGCTGCCATCGTAGATATTATAATATTTATAACCGCCGTCGGAACCGTTGGTGAAGATATCCGTGCCGAATGTCGTCATGGTAAAACCGACTTCCTGTCCGTAAAAAGTTTTTAACCCGGCATAGGTAGCTTTTACAGCATCTTCAAACCCTTTTTCAGTGGTATAGTGGGAAGATGCGGAAATATCAGTTACCAGATCTTCTTCCAGGAAATTATTACAGGAGGTAATAAGGAGTGCCTGAAGTATGGTGAAACCTAAATATATTTTGCTTTTCATTATTTATCGCATTTATTGGTTAAACGGCCCCGAAATATCCCATCGGGGGGGGAAATGTGGTTTAAAACGGTATTGCTGTAATTTCTTCAAACCTGTCATGTTTTAAAAAATCACCTTTAATCCCATAAGGTACATTTTGTTGCTCGGTGTCGTACCGCTGCTTAATTCTCCTGTGTTGTCCGGATTCCCGGTGTTTTCCGGATCGAAGGTGTCGAATTTGGAAATAAAGAACAGGTTTTGCCCGGAAACATAAAGCCTTAAGGAGGATAGTCCCAGGTTGTCGGTCACCGATTTGGGTAAATTGTAACCCAGGCTCACATTTCGTAATTTTATAAAGCTGCCGTCAAAATAACTCATTGTAGATGCGTCTCTAGGCCTCTCCTGGTTTTGATTGGGACGAGGAAAGTCGTTTGTGGGATTATCCATGGTCCAGTAATCCACATCCAGATTATTGTATCGTCCGAAAAGTGTATTGTTATCATCATGGAAACGGCTGCTTACCATTTGTCCCTGCCGGAAATAGAAGAAAAAGCTGAAATCTATACCTTTATATTCAAAACTATTGGTAATACCTCCGTAAAAATCCGGAACATCGGAGCCCAGTACAACCCGGTCTTCCGGACTTATTACCCCGTCGCCATTCACATCCTGTAGTTTTATCTCCCCCGGGACCTTTCCTTCGGTAGTAGCCGCTAAATCTACTTCATTAGCCTGGTAAATGCCGATTTTTTTGTAGTCGTAAAACACATTGATGGGTTTTCCTATGAACCACTGATTACCAACATCGTCAACGGGATTTCCGTTTCCATCCTTCAGGGCCAGTTCGGTAATTTTTTCTTTGTATCCGGCAATGTTAAAGGCCAGGTTCCATTTAAATCCTTCCGGATTGTCTATGATATTAGCGTCGATATTGAATTCCAGACCCTTACTGCTTGTGGCCCCTATGTTCTGAAGAATATTTTCATAACCGGAAGTGTATGGGAGACTGCGTTCCAGGAGGATATCGGCGGTTTTGGTGTGATACCAATCGATGCTACCCTGAATTCTTCCCCGGAACAGGCTGTAATCCAAACCGATATCCACGGTTTTGGAGACTTCCCATCCGAGATTGGAATTGGCTAATTCATTTAATCCCAAACCAAGGGCAGGGCTGTTTCCGAAAGCGTATACAGTACCTTCCAATCTCCCCGAAGTTTGATAAGGGTCTACGGAAGTATTACCAACTTCCCCGTAGGAGGCCCGTATTTTGAGATCGTCAAAAACCTCCGAATCCTGCATGAATTCTTCTTCCGATATACGCCATCCGGCAGAGAAGCCGGGGAAAGAGTTCCACTTATTTCCGGGGGCCAGGCGCGATGATCCGTCGGCCCTTAAGGATGCCTGAAAAAGGTATTTACCGGCAATATCATAGTTTACCCGCCCCATAAAAGATGCGAGACTCCATTCTATGAGTCCGGAAGTAATATCGCCTTTCACCGATGCAGAACCCAGATTATAAAACTGCTGCTCCTCATAAGGTATGTTGGATACGCCAGCGAGCGAATTTTCTTCGCGGGATTTTTGAATACTTTGCAGTAAGGTTACTTTCAGGTTATGATCTTCACCGATAGTCTGGTTGTAGGTAAGCAGGTTTTCCAGGGTGTAACCGAAGTTATCATTGTGTTCTATCGAAGCATCCCCTGGGCCTCCCCGGTTGGCATTGGTGTAACTGCCCTGAAAAAGGCCTCGCCTTCTGTAACGTATATCCGGGCCGAAAGTAGTAGTCCATTTCAAATTACTGTTAATATAGATATCCAGGTAAACCGGAGCAAAAATCCGGGTGAACTTGCGTTCGTCTATAAAAGACCCTTTTACGAGTTCACTCAGGGGGTTGGTGCGCAGACCGTCATTTGTAGGCAAAAAGATCAGATCGCCGTTTTCGTCGCGCGGTATACCCAGCGGATTGTTTAGTAAGGCTTCGGAAACTGCAGCCGAAGAACCCCAGTTTTGTATGGCGTGTGATATGGAAAAGGAAACGCCTACTTTAAACATGTCACTTATTTTGTGGTCGAGATTTACTCTCCCGGTGTAACGTTCATAATCCATGGTGGGAATAATACCTTCTTCTTTAAAGTAGCCTATAGAGGTGTTGAAGTTGGTTTTTTCCGATCCGCCGCTTACACTTAGCTGATGATTGGTTTGCCACCCGGAGCCGATAACCTGATCGAGCCAGTCCGTAGACCGCCCTTCGGCTATGGATTTCAATTCTACGGGATCTAAAAAAACCTGAGTGTCGTTGGGAATAGTGCCATTCCAGGAGCTTCTTTGGGATTCTCGCTTCATCATGGCGAATCTTTCCCCATTCATCATATCCACAAGTTGGGTTGCGGAAGTTATTCCGAAATGACTACTATACGATACG
Source organism: Sinomicrobium endophyticum (assembly GCF_052983315.1). Lineage (NCBI taxonomy): Bacteria > Pseudomonadati > Bacteroidota > Flavobacteriia > Flavobacteriales > Flavobacteriaceae > Sinomicrobium > Sinomicrobium endophyticum. Next base: position 91,032 of record NZ_JBRKIS010000039.1, on the reverse strand, counting down.
GATGTTTTTCCGGCGACTCCTCTTTTGGTGGAGATCAGAACTACTCCGTTGGCCCCTCTCGATCCGTAGATGGCGGTTGCCGCGGCATCTTTTAAGACCTGCATGGACTCTATGTCCTGGGGGTTGATATCGTTAATGGAACTGGTTCCGCTGATCTGGGGAATACCATCTATAACATACAGGGGATCGTTAGAAGCTCCTATCGAACGCCGGCCACGGATCCTTACGGTAACATTTTCTCCCGGCCGTCCCCCTTGCGGCACGATATCCACACCGGCTACCTGGCCTTTTATGGCATCTATACCGCTGGAAGTGGCTATTTTCTCGATAGACTCTGCATTCACAGAGGAGATAGCTGCAGTTACTTCACCTTTTTTCTGGCTGCCGTATCCGGTGAGAATAACTTCATCCAGTGACTCGTAATCTTCTTCCATAATTACTGCTACAGGGCTATCGTCTGCCACGATAACGCGTTGGTTACGCATACCTATATAAGAAAATTCGAGGACATCTCCCGTCTCGGCCTGAATATTGAAATTTCCGTCAAAATCAGTTGTAACTCCTTTGGTGGTACCCACTAACTGTACACTAACACCGGGAAGGGGAGTATTGTTGACATCGTGTACCGTACCTTTTATTTCTTGTTGGTATGCGTGTGTTTTGGGATTTTCTCCTGCCAGAGCACCGAAAATAAAACATGTTCCTAACAGGAATTGCAGTATACATTGTTTGTGGTATAATAGGCTTATGGGAAAGAGAATTTCTGCCCTGATATTTTTCTTCATAACTTAAGTTTTGGTTGCGTGATTCGGGATTCGTTAACGTTAACGAGTAGCAAATATATAAAATTGATAATGTTTTTTTGACACAAATGATATTTTCTTGTCAAAATATGGTGGAATTCCCATATTTTGTGTTTTGTGTTAAGGTGTTTCGTGTCGAAAGTGTGGCTTCTGCCGGAGAGAATGTCTTTCGTGGTATACAGCACATCCGGAGGACTATTTTAATCTTAACTCACTGGTATTTTTTCTGGCAGGCTATCATTTTCACTCCTCCCGGCTTCATGTAAGATATGGAGGAAATCTTCACGCCGTGTTCTTCCTGTCTTGAAGTGTGATGTTAACAGGCCCTAATTTGAAGGATATATTTCCGTACCTCGTATAAGTTTATTCTTAGGTAGTGAATACCTATTTTTCCTTTTTATAATACATAAATATTATGTCTGTTTTTGTAGTCCTGTTTTATGTCGTAAACCGGGTTAGACATACCGTTATTTCTTCTGATTGTATTAATTGTACAAATAATTAATAAAAAAATATAATTAGTGTCAATTATTTTGTCTTTATATTAGCAAATATTCTTTTAGTATTAAAAAATAAGTCGTTCATGAATAAAATCATGTCGTTGGTATAAATTTTTTTTAAGAAGAATTTAATAATCCTATTTTAAACTTTTCTTAGAAGCCGACCTTTTTCATAAAAAGAATATGTGTTTTTTATTCCTTCTTTTTATGAAGAAACAGCTTATACATGATATCGGAAAGACATCGGCTGAAATAATCTTTTTGTCAAATCAAAAGAATAAACAACGGATAATAATATTTAAGGGATTTCTGCCTCGTTGTTCGGACCGGTTTTGTGTATAGGGATGATCTGAATTAAACAACTAACAAACTTTACTTTATGAGAAAAAGAACCTTTGCGAAAGTTCGTATCACGTTGCAAAATACCATGTGTATTTTGCTTTTTTGTTGCGTATTCCTGGTGTCAGGAAGTGTTTTCGGTGCATCGCCGAAATCCGAAAAAGAGAAGAAATCTTCCGTGTTTTTGTCGGTAACCGGTAAGGTCACCTCAGAGGACGGTCAGCCCCTGGTAGGTGCCAGTGTGATGGAGAAGGGAACCACTAATGGTGTGGTTGCCGATTTTGACGGGAATTATGCTATAGAGGTAAGTAGTGATAATGCGATACTTGTGGTCTCCTATGTAGGATTTAAAACCCTCGAAGTGCCTGTAGACGGCAGGGAAGTAGTGGACGTATCGCTCCAGGAAGACCTTGCCCAGTTAGACGAAGTAGTTGTTGTGGGTTATGGAACACAGCGTAAACAAGACCTTACCGGGGCGGTGTCGGTAGTGAAAACGGATGAATTAACCCAACAACCAACTGCTGATGTCACCAATCAGCTTCAGGGACGGGTTTCCGGAGTTACAGTAACCGGAGGCGGCCAACCGGGAGAAGCTCCGCAAGTAAAAATACGTGGAGCCAATACATTTGGGAACAATACTCCTCTCTATGTTGTGGATGGAATTCCAACAGATGGCATCGGTGATATTAACCCCAACGATATTGAGACTATGCAAGTACTTAAGGACGCTTCTTCGGCCTCTATTTATGGTTCAAGAGCAGCAAATGGAGTTATCATTATCACCACAAAAAAGGGTAGAGGGAAGATGAAGGTCACGTATGACTCTTACTATGGAGTTCAAATGGTCCAAAAGGGTAACCCGTGGAATATTTTGAATTCGCAGGAAATGGCTGAGCTCAATTTTATTGCGCAGCGAAACACTAATCCGGAAGAATCGCCTAGCAGTGGTCAATATGGAAACGGTGCAAATCCTGTCTTACCAAACTATATTGCTCCTGTAGGAGCAAATTCGGTAGATGAATCTTTGTATTATGTCAACCCCAATTATACCAGCTCGGATGATTTGGATAGCTTTTATCGCATAGTAAGAGCTAACAAAAAAGGGACCAACTGGTTCCAGGAAATTTTTAGTCCGGCAAGTATTCAAAGTCATAATATGTCTGTAAGTAATGGTGATGAACAGGGAAGTTATCTTTTCTCTTTAAATTATTTTAACCAGGAAGGGACTTTAAAGAATACGTACTTAAAACGCTATACACTTAGGGCGAATTCAACGTATAATATTGGAGAAAACGTTCGTGTGGGTGAAAATATAAGCTTTACTATCAGGGATAATCCACAGGTAGATGCTTTAACCGAAGACAGTGCTATTGGGATGGCCTTTAGGCAACAGCCTATTATTCCTGTGCACGATATCATGGGTAATTACGCAGGCTCATTCGGTAGTGGTCTGGGGAATGCCAAAAATCCTGTTGCTATCATGGACCGTACCCGGCACAACCGCGGCGTTTCTACGAGGATATTCGGTAATATTTTTGCGGAAGCAGATTTTTTGAAACACTTTATCTTTAGGACCAGTTTTGGGGGACAATATTATACGAATAGCTTTAACTCTTTTCAATTTCCTGAATACGAAAATTCCGAGAACCTATCTGTAAATCAATATTCTGAGGCGGCGGCTACCAATTTCAATTGGACCTGGACCAATACTGTAAAATACCACAACTCCTTTAACGATATTCACAATGTAACAATTTTGCTAGGTACTGAAGCTTATCAAAACAAAGGACGTGAAGTCGGAGGTTCCAGACAAGGATATTTTTCTTTTGACCCGGATTATGTAACATTGGATACCGGTTCAGGGACACAGACAAATTATTCCTTTAAGTATGCGGATGCACTGGCGTCTTATTTCGGAAGGGTGGATTATAATTTTGACGATCGGTATTTGTTAAGCGCAACTATCCGCAGAGATGGATCGTCCAGGTTTTTAAATAATCAATACGGTTGGTTCCCTGCAGTTAGTGCAGGATGGAATGTCTCCAATGAGAATTTCTTTCCGGAAAAAAGTTGGTTAAATGATTTGAAAATACGTGGAGGTTATGGCGTTATGGGAAATCAGCTAAATGTAGACCCTTCGAACTCATTTACGACTTTTGGAGGAAATAACCGAACCTCTTTTTATGCGATTGGAGGCGGTAATTCGTCCATATCTGAAGGTTTTCAACAGTCCAGAATAGGAAATCCGCATGCAGTGTGGGAAAAAAATATCAATGCAAATATAGGTGTTGATGCCTCGTTGTTTAATAATACGGTTCAATTAACCGTAGATTATTACAGAAAGGATGTAAAAGATTTATTATACAATCCAAATCTTCCGGGTACAGTTGGTGCTGCTACTGTCCCTCATGTTAACGTGGCACAGATGACTAACGGTGGATTTGATATAGACCTCTCTACTTATTTTAGGCTGGGAGAAGACTTACGATTAAATACCTCGGTAACTCTTACTACATATAATAATGAAATCAAAAAAATTGCTGATGGAGTTCAATATTTCGATCTTGAAGGAAGACGTTTCAACGGGAGTTCTATTATTCGAAATGCCGTAGGGCGTTCCGTGAGCGAGTTCTTTGGGTACCAAATTGAAGGTTTTTGGAATTCCCAGGAGGAAATTAATGAGGCTAATGCGGCTGCCGTTTCTGCCACAGGGAATCCTAACGCAACTTATCAGAATGATGTTGCGGTAGGCAGGTTCCGTTATAAAGATATTAACGGAGATAATATTGTAGATGATAAAGACAGAACGTTTCTGGGAGATCCTAACCCGGACTTTACGTATGGTCTGAACATTGAACTGTTGTATAAAAGTTGGGATTTCAGTATGTTTATTTATGGATCGCAAGGTAATGACATATGGAATAATGTGCGTTGGTGGACGGACTTTTACAGCTCTTTTCAGGGAGCTAAGAGCCATACCGCATTGCATAATTCCTGGACGCCTCAAAACACTAATGCCAAGGCCCCTATACAGGAAACTACGGGATCATTTAGTGTGGCCAATGTGCCGAACTCGTATTTTGTGGAAGATGGCTCTTACTTGAGATGCCGTCAAATACAATTGGGCTATACCTTGCCATCCTCTTTGCTTGAAAAGATTCAATTGACAAAATTGAGATTGTATGCTCAAATGGTAAACCCTTTTACTATAACGTCTTATTCGGGGCTGGATCCGGAAATATCAGGAGAAAGTGTGAATTTTGGGATTGATGAAGGAGCCTACCCCAATCAAAGACAGCTATTATTCGGACTGAATGTAATATTCTAATTTATGAACTCTAAAAGATAAAATATATGAAACTTACGAAACAAATAAGATGTCTTTACTTTCCTGTTTTGACATTGGCAATACTGTTTTCCTGTGCTGATAGTTTTTTGGATCAGCCCGCTCTGGGAGCTCTAAGTGAAGATGTTGTGTCAGATCAGGCAGGAGTTGAAAAATTGTTAATTGGAGCTTATGCAGCTCTGGACGGACAGGGCGATGATGCGGCATTGGGAGGAGGTAATCCATGGGAAGCTGCACCGGATAACTGGATATATGGAGCGGTTGCGGGTGGTACCGCCAGCAAAGGAAGTTTCGGAGGAGATCAACCGGCAATTGATCCGATTGCTAAATTTTCATCCGATCCTTCGAACGGATTTTTTAATTCCAAATGGAAAGCTACTTATGAAGGTGTTGTGCGCTGTAATAATACTTTAAAACTCTTGGAAAAAGTAGATGATATTTCAGAAGAAGATAAAGAAAATATTATCGGCCAGGCCCGCTTTCTGAGAGGGCATTATTATTTTGAATTAAAGAAGATGTTCAACATGGTGCCCTGGATAGATGAGACTACCGAAAACCCTAAGCAACCCAACGACCAGGATATCTGGCCAATGATCGAAGCCGATTTTCTGTATGCTTATGAGAATCTTCCATCGACACAGGGGGAATTTGGCAGAGCTAATAAATGGGCCGCCGCCGCTTATCTCGGGAAAACCTATCTCTATCAGAAGAAGTTTGCCGAAGCCAAGGATATCTTTACGGAGACTATTAATTCTGGAGTGAACTCTGCAGGTGATAAATATGACCTGGTACCACTTTTCAAAAATAATTTTGATGCTGCTACTCAAAATAACTCGGAGACCGTATTTGATATTCAAATGGTAGCTAACGATGGAACCGGTAACATTACAAATTCTAACCAGGGTGGGAAGCTAAATTTTCCATATAACAGCCCTTTTCGTTGTTGCGGTTTTTTTCAACCTACACAAGATTTGGTGAACTCCTATAAAACTGATGCAAATACAGGTCTTCCGTATTTGGATAACTATAATCAGGATCCGGTTAAAAATGATATGGGAGTCTCTGCAGGTGCTGCTTTTACACCATATACGGGTTCCTTGGATCCAAGACTCGATTGGACTGTAGGACGTCGTGGTATTCCCTTCCACGATTGGGGTGATCATCCTGGGATTGAGTGGATAAGAGATCAGGCTTATGGAGGTCCTTATGCTCCTAAGAAAAATATTTACTGGCAAGCTACGCAGGATCAATATGCCGATCAAAGTTCCTGGGCCCCAGGGACAGCGATTAATGTTCATGTCATCCGGTTTGCAGATGTATTGCTAATGGCTGCAGAGAGCGAAGCACAGGCGGGAAGTCTCTCTACGGCTATGGAATATGTGAATCGGGTTCGGAGAAGAGCAGTTAATCCAAACGGTTTTCTGAAGGAATATATTAATGAAGATAATCCGATGGCAGGATTTGATGAAAGTACCAATGCAGCTAATTATAATATAGAAGAATATACATCTGCTCAATTCGGTTCTAAAGAAGATGCTTTGAAAGCTATCTATTTTGAAAGGAAACTGGAATTGGCCTTAGAAGGTCATCGATTCTTTGATTTGGTACGCTGGGGAATCGCGGAGGAGACGCTCAATGCATACTTTCGATATCAGGGAAGTATAACTACGGATATTCGCGGAGGCAGGTTCATCTCCGGAAAAAGCGAGTATTATCCGATTCCACAAGCTCAAATTGACTTAAGTGTAGATGAAACGGGACAACTGACATTAAAGCAAAACCCCGGATACTAAGCTTTTCATAAAATAATTTTCCTTTCTTATGCTAATAAACATCCTTCCCGACCATGGTCGGGGAGGATGTTTTTTTATTCCTTACCGGGAGGTGAGGGTTGATTTTTTAAACTCCTTCTTTTTCGGTAAAAGGTATTGCAGGGTCGCATATTTCACCGATTAATAGGTGGAGTTGTTCTGTAAAGTTCCGGAATGTTTCTTCGGTGATCGTATACTCTTTTTGGGATCCGGAGCCTTCTTTTTTGGCAAATTTCAGAAATCCCTTCCGGAGGTTTTTAAATGAAATAATGGCTGCTTCGGCAGGCAGGGAATACGAACTGTTACGGATAAGCATATACGAATAACACAATAGCTGGAAAGCTTTACTGTATTTGTAGTCGATGATGAGGTTTTCCCATTCGGCAAGCTCTACATCTGCCTGTTCAACCCTCCCGGTCTTATAATCGATAAAACAAAGAGCGCCGTTAGTTTCTTCTACACGGTCCACTTTTCCTTTCAGATATACCGGATAAGATATGCCGGGAACCTCTATTTTTACCCGGAGATTACTTTCAATTTCTATGATTTTTATGGAATTTCCGTCCCGGACCCGTTTTTCCTCTGTCTGCAGAAAATTTTTCAGGTATTGTTTGGCCACTTCATAGCTGAGCAGGTTTTTTCCGCGGCTAAAATCCCCGCCTTTGTATACTTCCCCGAATTTAAGGCCTATGAGGCCGTTTACTTTGCTTCGCATATCCTCTATGTGGTGTGTGGTCAGTATTTGTCCGGTAAGAGGCTTATAAAGGTCTTCAAGGGTATCGTGAATGATGGTCCCCAATGTGTTTGCGGCAATGGTTTCTTCTACTTCGTATTCATCACTGACTTTCAGTATAGACTGTTTGTAGAATTCCATAGGGTCCCGGATATAGTTGGTAAGGGAGGTCGGGGAGAAGCCTTTTTCAGCCATAATTCGTATGGCTTCCATAAGGGAGGGTGTTTTTTTAACAGGAGCCTGCGACCCGGGAAGGTTTCCTGCCTGTGGTATGGCAATATGTTCGCGGATAGTGTGATTTTCTTGTCGGAATGTTGTTAATTGCTGTATGAAGCGGCTTTTTTCTCCACCGTCAAAAGATCCGGAGTCGGAGTTGTAAAGAAGATAAACATTTTTGGCTCTTTGCAGAAGCCTGTAAAAATGGTATGCATATATGGCGTCTTTTTCTTTGTAAGTGGGCAGGCCGTAAGCTGTTTTAATATCAAAGGGAATAAAGGAGTTCCCGGATTTTCCCGAGGGAAGATCGCCTTCGTTCACCGAGGTCAGGATTACGGTTTCGTAATCGAGGTTCCGGCTTTCCAATACCCCCATCACCTGTAAACCTTCGAGGGGTTCTCCCTGGAAGTCTACCGTTTGCTGGAGAAGGAGCTCTCTATAAATTCCTGTTAAGGAATGGATAGATAGGGCTCTGTATTTTTCATGGAAAAAACGGATCTGGTTGAATATTTCATAAAAACGGTAAAGATATTCGAGGAATACCTGGTTTCCCTGTAGGGAATAAACTTCCTTTAGCCGCAGGGTCAGGGCACTGCATTTTTGAATGACATTATCTACGGTGGACGTGTTCCTGGAAAAAAACAGGAGTTCCGTTACCGGGACGATGTTTTCTCCGGCATCGGCAATTAGTTCGGAAAATGCTTTTTGCAGGTGTTCCTGCGTAACAAAGACAATGTTGTTGTCCTGGATGGTCCGGATAAATTCGGAAGCCAGATCGCGACCGTTATGAAAGAGCAGCGTTTTGGAAACCGGGTGAGATACCAGGTTCAGTACGTTTTGATAATACCACTTTCCCGACTGTTCGCTTTCGAGTGTCTGAAAAAAGGCATGGAACCAGGAAGCAATAGGGCTGTAAGCCAGGGGGAACCCACCGGTGATGTTCACTTCATTCATATTTTCGGGAATGGCATTCAGTACCGGGTTTAATAATTCTTCATTGCCCAGCACCACTGCTGTTCCTTCCAGTTCGCCCCCACTTTTAAGTTTCGAGAGAATGGAGTGGAGATACATGGCCTGTCCTGTTTTTCCCGGTATTCCTATGATCTCTATGTTCTTCGGTTCGGAAAAGTGCGTGTTAATATTTTTAAAGGGGTTTTTCTCATAGTATTTCCACTTCCTTTTGTATTGTCGCATAAAAAGACCTGCATCGTGCTCCGGATCTTCCATAAAGGTTTTATCGGTATCCCAGTATACTTCGGCACCGGCCGCAAGGAACTCCTGTAGTATGGCGGATTCGGCATTGTTTAATGCGTTAAAACCTATGAAGATATGTTTTCGGTGGTTATTGTGGTTTAAATAATGTTCTATATTTTCTATAGCTTCCCTGTAAATAAGCCCCTGGTAGCCGCATTGTCTGGCCAGCAGCTCTTCGCGAAGTGCGGTATAATACGTGCCCAGGGTTTTCCAGAATTCGATATATTGTTCCTGCAACGGGGTTTTTTGGTCGGAGAGGTACCAGTGGTCCAGTTCCTTGACGGAGGACAAATGGGAAAAAATATCTTCCGGTGCGATGAGATAACGATCTATCTCATTAAAATCCCGGAGCATGATCTGTGCCCACTTAGAAAAGTTATAGAAATCTTCCTGTTGTTCCTGTGGTGTGATTTTCTGATATACCGCGTAAAATTCGAATAGGAGCTGAATATTGGAAACAAGGCTCAGACCGGACAGTTCCTGTACAAAGTCTTCCACACTGTATATCTGCGGAGCAAATACGGTTCGGGTCATCCGGTTCTGTATTTCCCTTTTTAAAAACACCCCGGCTCTTTTTCCGGGTACCACGAAAGTTATATCGCTGATGTTTCCGTTTTCGGAAAGAATATTTTCCACGACTTCGGCCAGAAAGGTTTTCACACTTGTTGTTGTTTATGGTTATTGCAAAAACCTGCCGGATCCGACAGGTAGATTGATAATCTATTTTCAAAGTCTAAAAATAAAAAAATCCCGCCCTGAAAAATCAGGACGGGACTTTTTATTTGTCTAATCTGTTTAATTTACTCTTTTACCAGGTTTATTTCAACCCTTCTGTTTTCTTTTCTACCTGCTGCAGTAGCATTGGTAGCGATAGGCTTGTCTTTTCCAAATCCGATGGAAGACAACCTGGAAGGATTGATACCTTTTTCGGCCAGATATTTTCTTACGGACTCAGCTCTTTGCTCAGACAATCTCTGGTTTAAGGCAGCACTACCTGTGCTATCTGTGTGACCTTCTACAGTGAATTTCGAATTAGGATATTCGTTAAGTACACTGATTATCTGGTCCAGTACCTGGGCAGACTCACCTTTGATAGTAGCTTTTCCGGTGTCGAACAGAATGGTTTTGGCAAACTCGTTAAGTTTTTTCTGAACTTCTTCTGTTACTTCAGGACAACCGTTGTTAGCTACGGTACCGGCTACATCAGGACAAGCGTCGTCTTTGTCCGGTACACCATCACCGTCTCTGTCAGGACATCCGTTAAGAGATGCAGGGCCAGCTTCGTTCGGGCACTCATCATCTTTATCCGGGATACCGTCACCGTCAGAGTCAGGACATCCGTTAAGTTCTACCGGTCCGGGAGTGTCAGGGCAAGCGTCGTCTTTGTCCGGCACACCATCACCATCTCTGTCGGGGCATCCGTTAAGTTCGGCAGGGCCTGCTTCGTTAGGGCAAGCATCGTCTTTATCCGGGATACCGTCACCGTCAGAGTCAGGACATCCGTTAAATTCGGGAAGTCCGGCTACTTCTGGACACTCATCGTCTTTGTCATAGATACCATCGCCATCCGTATCTTGTCCGCCGAATTTTATAGCAATACCGGCGAGGTGTTGGAAATGAGGAGCAAGATAGTCCTCGAAAGAGTGCTTGTAACTGGATTGCAGGGTAAGACCGATATTGTCGGTAAACCATAGGTTGAAACCGACACCTCCGTTAAGAGTTCCGGCACCAATTTCATCAATCCAGGTATAACCTCCACCAACTTCGATGAACGGATCAAATACCTTTCCTTCTATGAAGTTGTATTTAACAGTTCCGTCCACGCCATAGTATGATAGATCATCTACATCTGTATCGCCCCATTTGTCGATTTTGTTAAGGGATCCCCTTGCGCCAACGGAAAATCCGTTACCTACGTAGCGGGAAACAGCTATAGTAGAAACAGAAGGGAGGATATTCCAGTGATCACTGACGTTGAAATACTCGTCAAGCCACTGTCCCATTCCGGGCTGATTGGTGGGGTAAACATCAACGGCGTTTGCACCAAAACTCACCTGCCATGGGTTGTTGGAATCTTGCGCCTGAACATTGCTAAACCCTATAAACAAGAGCGCAGCAACAAATAATTTGCTAAGATGTTTCATGTTCAATTATTTAAATTTTAAGTATTAATTAAGAGCAAATGTAAGCCGTTACGGCATATTAACAAAGATAAATATAGTAAATTTTTTGTTTTTATTAAGAAAATACAACGGTTTTAAATAACATTTAATTCCTTACCTACTTCCGTAAAAGCCTGAATGGCCTTGTCTAAATGTTGTTTTTCGTGTGCGGCCGACAATTGTACTCTTATTCTTGCTTTTCCTTTAGGAACTACCGGATAGAAGAATCCGATAACGTAAATCCCTTTTTCCAGGAGTTTATCCGCCATCACCTGGGATAGTTTGGCGTCGTAAAGCATTACGGGGACAATGGCAGAGTCGCCGTCTATAATATCAAAACCGGCTTCTTTCATTCCTTTTTTGAAATAACGGGTGTTTTCTTCCAGTTTGTCCCGGAGTTCGGTGTTTTCGGAGAGCATCTCAAAAACTTTGATGGAAGCGCCAACAATAGAAGGGGCAAGGGAATTGGAAAATAAATAAGGCCTGGACCGTTGGCGGAGTATTTCGATGATCTCTTTTTTACCCGTAGTGTATCCGCCCATAGCCCCGCCCAGTGCCTTGCCCAGGGTCCCGGTGATAATATCTATTTTACCCATGACGCCTTTTTCTTCAGGAGTCCCGCGCCCGGTTTCTCCTATAAATCCGGCAGCATGGCATTCGTCAATCATTACCATGGCATCGTATTTTTCGGCCAGGGCAGTAATCTTATCCAACGGGGCTACCAGGCCATCCATGGAAAAAACACCATCGGTAACCACGACCTTAAACCTCGCTCCGTCTTCGTTTGCCTGTTTTAACTTGGCTTCCAGATCCTCCATATTGTTGTTCTCATACCTGTAGCGCATAGCCTTGCACAAGCGTACGCCGTCTATAATAGAAGCGTGGTTCAGCGAATCGGAGATAATGGCGTCTTCGGCAGAAAGGAGGGGTTCGAATACGCCACCGTTTGCATCAAATGCCGCAGCGTATAAAATAGTGTCTTCCGTGCCGTAAAAATCGGCGATCTTCTTTTCGAGTTCTTTGTGGATATCCTGTGTGCCACAGATAAACCTTACCGACGACATTCCGAAGCCGTGTGTGTCCAGTGTGTCCTTTGCAGCCTGGATTACTTCCGGATGGGAGGAAAGCCCCAGGTAGTTATTGGCACAGAAATTAATAACCTCTTCACCGGTAGATATCTTTATGACCGCATCCTGCGGAGAAGTGATAATACGTTCTTTTTTATATAAGCCATTATCTTTAATGTCTTGTAATTCCTGTTGCAGGTGCTGTTTTATTTTTCCGTACATATTAATCTGTTTGTGTTTAGCAACAAAGGTAAATAAATGTTCAGAGACATGTGGACTCACTAAGTGAGATTTACAGGGCAAACGCATCATAATTGCGTAATTCTATGTTTAAGGTTTGTTGCCGGTTACCGGTTTGCCAGTTTCCGGGTTGTTGATTAGTACGGAGTTGGTTAGTTAGAGAATTGAAACGGGAAACCTTCCCTACAAAACTCCATCCCGATATATCGGGACTCCCAAACTTAGAACCCAATAGCTTCAATCTTTATCAGGTTCCTAGCGCAGTCGAAGGGCAATCTTCATCAATAACAACCAATCACCAACACCCCTCGTCTCCTTGTCACTTTGTCTCCCGGTGTCTCATCCCCTTCATCTGTCTTCCCTTATGCAATGCGTTTACCCTGGTGAGCTTTATGCCTGGTCCGGATAACTATCCCTCCGAGGGAGTTGACCTGGGGAACGGGATTCTCCATGTTTTTAATGTTGCCGGTGCGGGCATTGCACAAATTTTCTCCTGTTGCTCTCTGAAAAAAAGAAGGCCGTCCGAAATATCCGGACGACCCTCATGAGCACTGTGTTTACCACCCGGTATTCTCATACCGGATTACCCCAAAAATAAACGACAGTACCGGCCTGTTCAGGCCAGTTTTATTAGTAATCCCCTTTTGTGTAAACCAATTTTCGAAAAAATCTTCCGGGGGGATTTGTTAATTATACACCGGGAATAAGAATAGGTCCCAGGATAATTTCATTTTTTATTTCGGGGAATGTGTTTTATGGTCGCGGGAGATAAAACTCAAACAGTCTCCCGGAATCATAAAGGCGTTTGTAATATGGAAGTATTTTGTGGATTGACGTGTTTATCCCTGTACGGAGTAGATACGGATCTCGTCGTCTATAAACACGAGAAATGCTTCGGTGACGGTATAGCCCATTTCCGCAAGGATGTCCTGGTATTGTTGTAGTTGTTGTTCGTGCTTTTTGTCATAACTTCCTGTTTTGTAGTCCAGGATGGTGGCGTTGCCTTTTTCATCGATCGCTATCCTGTCCGGGCGCAGGGTTTCTCCCCGCACCGTAAAGATGTCTTTTTCGTTGAATATGGTGTAAACGGGAGTAAAGTATTTGCCGATCTGCTGGTGCGTGGTGACCGTTTGTAATTGTTCCAGGAATTTTGTTTCCTCCGCAGGAGGAATAGTGCCGCTCGTTACTGCTTCGCGGACTACATTTTCCACATCGGTTGTATATCGTATCCGGGCCAGGAGAGAGTGGTATATGTTCCCGGTTTCAATGGCTTTGTCAAGGCCGGCGCTCCACAGGGAGCCGGACCTGGTGATAATACGGAATTTTTGTCTTTCCGAAATGTTGGAAACATATGGGATATACGGTGTTTCCGGCAAAGATAGCGCCGGTGTGTGTTTTTGTAATCTGCCGGGGTCTTCGCCGGAAGGGAAGTTATAAATCGCTTTACCATCTTCCCAGTACCCTTCCGCTTTCAGAAAATGGATGAACAGGCCGGAAAAAGACCTGGTATTTTCTTTGCCGCTTTTATCCGTGTCCGTCTTACCGATAATATGGAGTTGTTCTATTGCCCGGGTAAGGGCTACGTAAAGGATGTTAAAACTATCCAGTTCCAGTTTGGCGTCGTATTCGGCTACCATCTCCGCACCGTATTCACCGAGGTGCTCCAGATCTTTATTTTTGGAGATCAGGGCATAGGGTATGCCAAAGGTGTCCTTGTTTACCGGGAACCAGACAAGCGGGTCGCGGTCCTCGTATATATTGGTCTCGGCAAAAGGGAAGATCACTACCGGGAACTGAAGTCCTTTGGATTTGTGAATGGTCATGATCTGAATGGCATCAATACCCTCGGGGGCCACGATGCCAAGAGTATCTTTTTTCTTTTCCCAATGGCTCAGGAATTCGGCAGGGCCGGCGTGATGACGATTTACCTGCTCCAGGACAATATCCAGGAAATATTGCAGGTAAGCATCGGAAGGATCGTTCAGGTTAAAGCTGGATATGGCATATTGTATGGCATCGTACAGGGAGCGTTGTAAAAAAATATCGGGGGAAAAGTTCCCTGCATTCCATACCGGGTACATGTCTTTCAGGCCGGAGCAGAGGTAGTGATGTTTGTCTTCCACATTTTCTTTTTCGGCCAGGAAGATGAGCAGCAGCAGGCGGATTTCCCTGTTTTCGGGCTGCAGAAAGTAATGCATCAAATGAATGAGAAACCGTATTTTCGGATGGTTTTTGAGTAAAAGGGATTCCGATGAAATAACCGGAATGCTGTTTTCCTGTAAATGACCTGCCAGTAGTGCTCCCTGGTCTTTTTTTCGCGTAAGGATGCAGATGTCGTTCAGTGCGTATCCCTGTTGCTTGAGTGTAGTTATTTTTTGTAAGGTTATTTCGCAGTACTCTTTGCGGATGTCCTGGCTTTCTTTGTCCAGGAAAGAGATATTTACCAGTCCGCCTTTCTTGGAATTGACCTCCTGATGGCTTTTGTTCTCATACAGGTCCCTGTATTCGGGGAAAGACAAATGTGCTGCGGTATGCCGGAAAAAGCGGTTGTTAAACCGGATGACCTCGTCAAAACTACGGTAATTTACAGGGAGAGGTTCCACCTTTGGTTTTACCTGGAAAGGTGTTTCCTCTTCGTTGTACAATTTTATGAACTGCTCGGCTTTACCACCGCGCCAGCGATAAATGGCCTGTTTGGCATCTCCTACCAGGAGGAGGGTGCCTCTTTTTCCGGTAATCGATTCCCCTTCAAGAGCATTGCCGATAAGTGGCTGGAGGTTTTTCCACTGCATTTCGGAAGTGTCCTGAAACTCATCTATAAAATAATGCCGGTACTTTTCTCCAAGGCGCTCATAGATAAATGGCGCAGGCTGATCCTTGATTACCCCCGCCAGGATACGGTTGAATTCGGAAATAGGCATCAGGTTTTCAGATTCTTTAATATAGTTTAGTTCCTGGTTGATGGCATTTAACAGGGAGAGCGGAATGAGCTTACTCCGGAAATTCCGTAAAAACTGGGTGTGGAAAAACAGTGTTCTTGTATTTTCAAAAAGAGACGCTATCTCCGGTTGCAATTGATCTATAATACTTGTCTTTTCCGGGTTTTTCTTTTCCGTAGCTTTGGTGTAAAGTGGTGCCGAAAGTATTTCTTCCTGCCATTTTTTCTTTTGGAAATCTATACTTTTTAACGCATTATCTTCTGCTTTCCGGAAAAAATTGGGGATGGAATTCCGGGTGAAGTCTTCGGGGACCAGCCCGTTGGTTTCCATTATCGTGAAGAATGTCCCTGCATTTCCGGCTAGTTGCTTTTCCTCTTCCCGTATCTGTTTTTTCAGGAGAGAGGCCAGGTCTTTCAGGTCGGCCAGGTTTTTGTTCTCCATTTCCCGGATGTGTTCGTAATGGTTTTCCTCTAAGAGGAGCTTTGCAATTTTTTTCAGGTCCAGGCTTATGTCCCAGCTTTTGTCGTCATCGGCTTTTTCCAGGGCGAAATCTACGAGTATCCTGGTTAGCAGTTCATCTTCCCCGGCTTTATATACAAGTCTGTCTACCGCTTCATTAAGCAAGGAAACGGTGTCTATGGCTACTTCAAAATTTACGGGCAGGTGAAGGTCGTGGGCAAAGGCCCGCAACAGGCGGTGATTGAACTTGTCAATGGTTGCTATATCGAAAAAGGCGTAATTGTGCAATATCCTTTTCAATACTTTCTTTGCTCTCAGGTGCAGGGTGGGGGCGTCAATGTTCAACTCTTCCCGGAGCTGGTCAAACATATCGGTTGGTGAAGACAGGATATTTTCGGATGCCATTTCCCGGAGACTGTTTATCACCCGCTCTTTCATTTCATTTACAGCCTTGTTGGTAAAGGTAATGGCAAGTATTTGTTTATACGTATCCGGATAATCGGATGCGAGTAACAGTTTCAGATATTCCCGGACCAGGGTAAAGGTCTTCCCGGAGCCTGCGGATGCATTGTATATTTGAAATGTAGTTGTGGACAAATCGTAATAATTGTAGTTATGGTTTTATGGCGGTGGCCTGAAAGGAAAACAAAGAGATCATTTGCGACTTCAATTTAAACGAACTTTAAGTTACTTTTTCCTTTTTTCCGGGTAAAAATCACCGGTTTACCCGATACGTGATTTCTATGGCAAAATAAGCAATCTTTATGAGTTCTTTACTATTTATTATTATGGATTGTTTAAGTTTATACTTAAATTTGTTACTTACAAGTATTAACTAATAATTTAAAATTTGATATCATGGCTTTTGAATTACCGAAATTACCGTATGCTTATGACGCTTTAGAGCCTCATATTGATGCACGTACAATGGAGATACATCATACGAAACACCATAACGGGTACACTGCAAACCTGAATAAAGCGATAGAGGGAACAAATCTGGAAGGGAAATCTATCGAAGATATCCTTGCCGGATTGGATATGGGAAATGCGGCTGTCCGGAATAACGGCGGCGGGTTTTATAACCACAGCCTGTTCTGGCAGACCATGTCTCCTAACGGAGGAGGAGCTCCTTCCGGAGAACTTGCTGCGGCAATAGATGCTGCCTTTGGTTCTTTCGATGCTTTTAAAGATGCGTTTTCGAAAGCGGCCGCTACACGATTTGGTTCCGGATGGGCCTGGCTTTGTGTACATAAAGGAGGTAAAGTGGAAGTTTGTTCTTCTGCGAACCAGGATAACCCGTTAATGCCCGAAATAGGTTGTGGCGGAACTCCTATTCTTGGACTGGATGTATGGGAGCATGCGTATTACCTGAACTATCAGAACAGGAGACCGGATTATATCACCGCGTTTTTTAATGTGATAAACTGGGATAAAGTATCTGAGCTTTACGCAGCCAATAAATAATTACCGGCAACGGGATAATGATATGAAAAGCGGGGTTTCTGATCCCGCTTTTTTTATGCGGAATAGTTATGAGATTTTTTTAGGGTCCAAAATAAGGGACAGGTAAATATAAAGCATAAAAAAAGGCGGAGTAGAACTCCACCTTTTTGCCCCAAATCTTACCATGAACTTAACCTACTTATGCTATGGTGATTCAAATGTATGTCGGGAAATCTCCCCTGTAAAATTAATTCGATGAATTGCACATAAATCCGATAAAGAGAACGTTATTTAAAAGTTATTTTTCGGTTGTGTATTATAGCTAATAAGCGCGCTCTTTGCTGCCCTCGTAAAAATTGATAAATGCCCGGTTTACTACCCGGTTACCACCGGGTGTGGGGTAGTTTCCGGTAAAGTACCAGTCTCCCAGATTTTCGGGGCATGCCTTGTGGAGGTTTTCCACAGACTGGAAGATGATCTTTACTTCGGCGCGGATATCATCCGTACAAAGGAGCTGTGATATTTTTTCGGAAACCTCTTCGTCGGTAAACGGATCGTATAGCTGTTGTACCGCATTTTTTACATCGGTATCCGGATAGCCTACCTGTTCCTTGCATTCCCGGTATATCTTTTCTACGACATCGTAAGTGTCTTTTTCCTTATGTAATTCGAGAGCTGCACGGAAGGCGACAAGATCTTCCAGCCTTGCCATATCTATGCCGTAGCAATCCGGATATCGTATTTGTGGTGCCGAAGATACTACAACGATCGATTTCGGGTTCAAACGGTCCATCATCCGGATAATGCTTTTTTTCAGGGTAGTGCCCCTTACAATGCTGTCGTCAATGATCACCAGGTTATCTTCCGGTTTTATAACCCCGTAAGTAACGTCGTAAACGTGTGCAACCAGGTCGTCCCGGCTGCTGTCTTCCGTAATGAAAGTGCGGAGTTTTACGTCTTTAATGGCTATTTTTTCCGTCCGCAGTCTTCTGGATAATATTTCGGTGAGACGGTCGTCTGTCAGGGTTTCTTTTTCTTCCAGTATCTGCCTGTTCTTTTCTTTGTTCAGTTCGTCCTGGGCGGCTTCTACCAGTCCGTAGAAAGAAGTTTCTGCAGTATTGGGTATATAGGAAAAAACCGTATTGGTGGTGTCTTTATCAATGGCATCGAGTACCTTGGGCATCAGTAACCTTCCGAGGTCTTTGCGTTCCTTGTATATTTCCGCATCACTTCCACGGGAAAAGTATATTCTTTCGAAAGAGCATGCTTTCCGTTCCAGCGGATTGAGTATTTTTTTGTGAGCTACCTTTCCGTCAGCCTTCATAATAACCGCATGTCCCGGGTTTATTTCCTCTACCTTCTCAAAAGGCACATTAAACACGGTCTGGATTACCGGGCGTTCCGACGCGATAACCACGATTTCGTCATCGTGGTAGTAGTATGCGGGACGTATACCGGCAGGGTCGCGCAATACAAAGGCATCACCGTGACCCAGTAATCCTGCCATGGCATATCCGCCATCCCAGTTTTTAGCGGACTTCCGGAGTATCTTGGCTACACTGAGCCTTTCCGCGATGAGCGGAGAAGCCTCCATTTTACTGTAACCTTCGTTTTTTATTTCTTTGTAGAGTTTCGCTACCGCATCATCCAGGAAGTGACCGATCTTTTCCATAACTGTTATGGTATCTGCCTTTTCTTTCGGATGTTGTCCAAGGCGGATAAGGTTGTCAAAGAGTTCATTGACGTTGGTCATATTAAAATTTCCGGCGACAATAAGGTTGCGATGTTTCCAGTTATTCTGACGCAGTAAAGGCTGTACGTTCTCAATGCTGTTTTTGCCGTAAGTACCGTACCGGACGTGACCCAGGAGCAGTTCGCCGAGGTAAGGGATGTGTTTTTTTTGCAGTTGCACATCATCTTCATATTCCGGATGATCTTTCAGGGTGCTGTTTATCCGGCTGTTTATCTGGGAAAAAATATCCTGTATGGGTTGCGACTGATTGGATCGTACCCTGCTTATGTATCTTTCTCCGGGATTCACATCCAGTTTTATGCTGGCAAACCCGGCGCCATCCTGTCCGCGATTGTGCTGCTTTTCCATCATCAGGTACATCTTGTTAACTCCGTAGAATGCACTACCGTATTTTTCCTTGTAGTATTCGAGAGGTTTCAAGAGTCTTATTACGGCAATACCGCATTCGTGTTTAATAGCGTCGCTCATCGGTGTTGTTGTGTTTGTATGAACTAAAAAGGCCCTGAAAATTCAGGGCGCGATATTTATGTTAATTCTATTTCGAACTGTGTTAATTCTTTAAACTGCAGGAGGCGCTGCTGTATTTCGCTTTTCGATAGTTTTTGCATTCGTTCCGTCCCGAATTTCTCTACGCAGAAAGAAGCGAGATTAGATCCGTAGATCACGGCATTTTTCATGTTTTCGAAAGAGGTGTCTTCTGTCGCGGCAATATAGCCGGAAAAAGCTCCGGCAAAAGTGTCTCCGGCACCTGTGGGGTCAAAGACTTCTTCCAGCGGAAGTGCGGGAGCAAAGAAAACATTGTCTTTGTGGAATAACAGGGCGCCGTGTTCTCCTTTTTTAATTACAATGTATTCTGGTCCCATTTCCTTTATTTTTTGTGCTGCTTTTACCAGGGAATACTCGTTGGTAAGCTGGCGGGCTTCTTCGTCGTTGATCGTAATGACGTCTACTTTGGATATGACCTGCATGAGTTCTTCCCAGGTATTGTTCATCCAGAAGTTCATGGTGTCCAGAACAATAAGTCTCGGCTTTTTTGCCATTTGTTCTATAACCCCCAGTTGTGTGCTGGGATGCAGGTTGCCCAGCATTACCACGTCCGCATCTTTGTAGTTTTCCGGAACAACAGGGTTGAAGTCTCCGAGTACGTTGAGCTGTGTTTCAATAGTATCCCTGGAGTTGAGATCATTATGGTATTTGCCACTCCAGAAAAAGGTTTTACCGCCTTTTACTATTTCTATGGCCGATATATCAATGTTCCTGTCTTGTAACAGAGATAAATATTTTTCCGGAAAGTCTTCACCGACTATAGATACAATAGCTATGTCGATGTTGAATTGGGAAGCGGCCAAACCGATATAGGGAGCTGCGCCGCCGAGAATTTTGTCTGTTTTACCAAAAGGTGTCTCTATAGCATCAAAAGCCATGCTACCCACCGCTAACAGTTTGCCCATGCTGAAATTTTTTGCAAACTTACGCAATTTTATTGCTTTCAGAAAACGGCCAGTCTTTTTATTGGTACGGTTAAAAAAACAGGTTGGCTTTGACAGAACGGAAAATTCAGAGAAAATCCTATCCTTCCATAAATCCGCGATCCGTAGCCAGTTTGCTCTGTTTGGATGCTTCCACGGCAAGGGCATCACAGCGCTCGTTCTGCGGGTGGTTGTTATGGCCTTTTATCCAGTGAAAACGCACCTTATGCCTGCGGTATTCTTTGAGGAATTCTGTCCAGAGGTCCGCATTTTTCTTTCCTTTAAAGTAATTGCGTTCCCAGTTGAAAACCCATTTTTTTTCGACGGCGTCAGCAACATACTTCGAATCGGTAAATACTTTTACGTTCGTATTCGGATGTTTCAGTTTTTTCAGGGCTACGATGACCGCCAGCAGTTCCATCCGGTTATTGGTAGTGTGTTTGAAGCCCTGTGAAAATTCCTTGACATATTTTTTTCCTGCCCATTCCATTACAATTCCGTAGCCGCCCGGACCGGGATTTCCACGGGCCGCGCCATCCGTATATATATGTACGTCAAAAGTATTCACAGGTAAAAGTGTTTAGTGTGTTGTAAAATGATTAGATGTTTTTATCCCTTTGCCAGAAGCTTTTCGATTACTTCAGGAAAGTGCTTATATTCCAGCTCATGAATTTTATGTGCTACATCTTCAGGGCTGTCGGATGATAATATGGCAGTTTCGGCCTGAAAAATAACGGCGCCTTCGTCATAGTTCTCATTGACGTAATGTATAGTAATACCGCTTTCGGTTTCCCGGTTATCGGTTACCGCCCGGTGAACATTCATCCCATACATGCCCTTACCTCCATATTTTGGGAGTAATGCCGGGTGTATGTTAATGACTCTGTCCGGGAATGCCCGAAGAATGTTTTCTGGAAATTTCCACAGGAAGCCTGCAAGCACAATAAGATCCGGCCCGATGTTTTCCAGCAGGTTTAGGATGATGTCGGAACGATAAAGGGCTTTCCGGTTGAAATAAAGTGCGTCGATATCGTATTTGTCTGCCCGGTCCAGTACTCCTGCATTTCTTTTGTTAGAAAGGACCAGGACCACCCGGGTATTTTCGCTATCCGAGAAATAACGTATAATATTTTCCGCATTGGTGCCGGAGCCCGAAGCGAATATGACAATTTTTTTCACCGATACTTGCTTTTACGGGGCGAACGGATGTTTGTTAAAGGTTGGGAAAAACAGTTTTTTCCAGACTTTTCTCAGCATGTACTATCGTCGTCCGCGCCCCTGTTTATCGGAGCAAAAGAAAGAATAATTATTAAGAATTAGAAATTAAAAGTAAATTCGGTATCTTATTTTTTATTAAATTACAGCCACATTTTGGAACTTAAATGTTGTTTTCAACCAAAGTTTTTTATTTTTGCCAACAATTTAAATTTAAAAACTAAAGATTATGTCAGACATTGCATCAAGAGTAAAAGCGATTATCGTAGACAAATTAGGTGTTGATGAAAATGAAGTTGTGCCAGAAGCTAGCTTCACAAACGATCTCGGCGCGGACTCCTTAGACACTGTGGAATTAATCATGGAGTTTGAAAAAGAATTCGATATCCAGATTCCTGATGACCAGGCAGAAAATATCGCTACGGTAGAGCAGGCTATAAAATACATCGAAGAAGCAAAATAAGGAAGAATATTATATGCAATGAGTACAGATAGAATGCTTAATTTTGTTTAAGCATTCTATTTTGTGCAGGATATATTGTATTCAATTATCTACACGTATTCGGGCTATGTCTGATGGACCCGGACTAGACAAAGAAGTAAGGTATAGAGGAGATATCTGAAATATCTCCTTCTTTTTCCTTACGTTCGGGTAAAGTTTTGCAAGGTTGAAAAGCTAGTTATTCCCCCAGATCGTATTCTTTTGTTCCATACTTGTCTATGATGCTATGGGAACGATCGGTGGCGGGAAGCGGATAGAGTGGTCGTTATCGAAACTGGTGTAACAATGCCCGGAGGTATATCTTCCGGAAACGAGGTTCGTAACGTATACATTAAAAACAGTATGGACTAAATTTATTCGAATGAAACTAAAGCGAGTTGTTGTCACAGGATTAGGAGCTTTGACCCCAATAGGTAATACTGTGCAGGAATATTGGGAAGGCTTAAGAAACGGCGTGAGCGGTGCTGCTCCCATAACTCATTTTGATGCTTCTAAGTTCAAAACACAATTTGCTTGTGAGGTTAAAAATTTCAACGTTACCGATTTTATAGACCGGAAAGAAGCGAGAAGACTGGATAAGTTCTCACAGTATGCCATAGTGGCTTCGGATGAAGCAATTGCGGATTCGGGGATAGAACTGGATAAGATCAATAAAGAAAGAGTTGGTGTTGTCTGGGGTGCCGGTATTGGCGGACTCGAAACTTTCCAGGAAGAAGTGCTGAATTTTGGAAAAGGAGACGGAACACCGAGATTCAATCCTTTCTTTATCCCAAAAATGATAGCGGATATGGCCCCCGGGCTTATTTCTATCAAACACGGATTTATGGGGCCTAATTACACGACGGTATCGGCATGTGCTTCTTCGGCAAATGCCATGATAGATGCTCTCAACTACATTCGCCTCGGTTATGCCGATGTTATTGTATCCGGAGGATCCGAAGCGGCGGTTGCGGCTGCCGGAATGGGAGGGTTTAATGCCATGCATGCGTTATCTACCCGTAATGAAGATCCTAAAACAGCCTCCAGGCCTTTTGATAAGAACCGGGATGGTTTTGTTCTCGGTGAAGGAGCCGGAGCATTGATCCTCGAAGAGTATGAGCACGCCAAAGCACGTGGCGCTAAAATATATGCGGAATTAATAGGCGGCGGGCTTTCCGCAGACGCTTATCATATGACCGCGCCACATCCGGACGGAACAGGAGTAAAAGCCGTAATGAAAAACTGCCTGGAGAACGCCGGATTGAAACCCGAAGATGTGGATGCCATAAACACGCACGGAACATCAACACCTCTGGGAGATGTAGCCGAACTCAAGGCTATTACCGAAGTGTTCGGAGAACATGCCAAAAATATTAATATAAATTCTACGAAGTCCATGACCGGACATTTGCTGGGCGCCGCTGGAGCAGTAGAAGCTATTGCTTCCATCCTGGCCATTCAGCATAAGCTGGTGCCACCGACAATAAACCACAGTACTCCTGATGAAAAGATCTCTCCGGAACTCAACCTTACCCTTAATAAGGCCCAGGAAAGAGATATCAAGATCGCTATGAGTAATACTTTTGGTTTTGGCGGGCATAATGCCTGTGTAGTGTTCAAGAGACTGGATTAGTATAGGCCGATATTGAATGAAAATTGTTCAGAACATATTAAATTCCCGCTCCGATGAAGACGGGAATTTTTTTTTAATACTTAAGAAAATCCTGGGTTTTAATCCCAGGCATCTGGACATATACAAGAAAGCGTTCACACATAGGTCTGCCAATAAAAGAGACAGCCAGGGTAATCCTGTTAACTACGAACGTCTCGAGTTCTTGGGCGATACTATGCTGAGCACTATCATATCTTACCATCTCTTCAAAGAAGTCCCCTCGGGAGACGAAGGATATCTCACTAAGATGCGGTCCAAAGTGGTGAGCAGGGAACACCTGAACGAACTGGGAAAAGACCTGAGCCTGATTACTTATGTAGATTCCAAAATATCAAAAGATAGCTTCGGAGAGAATATTCACGGTAATCTGTTCGAAGCATTACTGGGCGCCATATACCTGGACAGAGGTTATAAATACTGTGAAAAATTTATTTACCGAAAAGTTATAGAACCCTATGTAGACATAGAACGACTGGAAGGTAAAATAATAAGTTATAAGAGTTTTATTATCGAATGGTGCCAGAAGAAGAAGAATACATTTCGCTATGAAGTTTATGAAGATAGCGGAAACGAATCGATCAAACATTTCTCGGTAAAGTTGTTTATAGACGGAAAGGTGATATCCAAAGGAAGGGCAACATCCAAGAAGAAGGCGGAAGAGCAGGCTTCGAAAAGAGCATATTATGCATTACAGGATAAAATGCAGTAAACGAAATCGTTTTCGTACTTTAAATTATAATTAAACCTTTTGTTATTGTTGTCTAATCACCCATAGTATCCTATATTTACACTTCCATGTAACATTATATGGCTACACTGAAACTGTCAGATGACTTTTATGAACCCACCTGTTCTTTAGTTGCTGTTCATTGCCCGATGGAAGCATATCGGCTGGCCTATTTTTTAAACTTACATCTCCAGATCGGATTGAGGAGGATTACGGGAAAGGAACCGGATGAAAGCGATATGCTGTCCGAATATTACGAATGGGAGAACCGGATGGAAGAAACGGTGTGGGGTCTTATTGTCAATGCTACAAGAACGACGGTGTCGTCTGCCGGAAATGCTCTGTTTCCGTCCGATATACTGACCATTACCAGGTATCTTATACCGGAGATGAAAAAGGTAGATTACTTTCTGAAAATAGATAATGCAGAAGGCTATGACATAGACAAACAAATAGTGCGAAAAATAAACGAAATACCTCGGGTGGCTACTGCTTATGAGGTGGATGTAAACCAACTAAAATCGAAACACAATTTAATTTTTTTATAATGCCAAACAGAAAAAAAACAAAAATTGTTGCCACATTAGGCCCCGCTACAAGCAAGAAGGAAATCCTGAAGGAAATGATAGAAGCGGGAGTGGATGTGTTCCGTATTAACTTTTCCCACGCCAATTATGAAGATGTGGCAGAACGTATTGAGATGATACGTGCGCTGAATGAAGAGATGGGATATAATACTTCTATCCTGGCAGACCTGCAGGGGCCGAAACTCAGGGTGGGTGTCATGGCGGAAGATGTTGTGGTAAACAAGGGAGACGAAATAACCTTCGTTACCGGAGAAGAATTTAAGGGTACCAAGGAGAAGGTGTATATGAATTACAAAGCTTTTCCCAAGGATGTAAAACCCGGTGAACTCATTCTTCTGGACGATGGTAAGCTTATGTTTGAAGTGCTGAGTACGGATAAAAAGACTACGGTAAAGGCCAAAGTTATACAGGGAGGCGCATTAAAATCAAAAAAAGGTGTGAATCTGCCCAATACCAAGGTTTCGTTGCCAGCTCTTACGAAGAAAGATATAGAGGATGCTATTTTCGCTATAAAATGCAACGTGGATTGGATAGCTCTTTCTTTTGTCAGGGACAGCCAGGATCTACTCGATCTGCAGGAACTTATCAAAAAGCATTCGGATGAAAAAATACCGATCATTGCGAAAATAGAAAAGCCCGAGGGCGTGGAAAATATAGATAAGATAGTGGCCAACTGTGATGGTTTGATGGTTGCCCGCGGAGATCTCGGTGTGGAGGTTCCTGCTCAGGAAGTTCCGCTGATCCAGAAACAGCTTGTACTCCGTGCAAAAAAGGCCAGAATACCGGTTATTATTGCTACACAAATGATGGAAAGCATGATAACCAGCCTTACTCCCACACGTGCCGAAGTAAATGACGTTGCCAACTCGGTTATGGATGGAGCTGATGCCGTAATGCTTTCCGGAGAAACATCCGTAGGAAGCTACCCGGTTCAGGTTATCGAAAAGATGTCCAGCATTATAAACAGTGTGGAGCATTCACCGCTGATTAAGGTTCCCCAGGAGCCGCCACATATACGTACCAAAAGATATATCACCAAGTCGGTTTGCTACCATGCGGCGCTGATGGCCAATGAGATACAGGCCAAGGTCATATCTACACTTACCAACAGCGGATATACCGCTTTCCAGATATCTGCCTGGAGACCTCAGGCATATATACTTGTCTTTACTTCTAACAAAAGGATACTAGCACAACTCAATTTGCTTTGGGGGGTGAAAGCATTCTACTACGACAGATATGTGTCTACGGATGAAACCATTGAAGATGTTAACGGGCTTGCCAAAGAAAAAGGTTTTGTAGAAACCGGGGATATGATGATAAGCCTTGCTGCGATGCCTATCCAGGAAAAAGGAATGGTAAATACACTCCGGGTTACGGAAATTCATTAAAAATATAAGTACCGTGTTATAGAGGCGCAGGCGGGAATGTCATAACGGCATTTTTGGCTGCGCCTTTCTTTTTTGGGTGTATTTGTTCAGAAATCAAACTTTAGTTGTACCGCTACCTGTTCTTCTTTTTGTGTGTTCAGGTTAGAAAGGGATATACCCAGGAGCCGGACGGAGTTTTGCAGTTTTTCCTGGTATAGCAATTCTTTGGCCATTTCGAGGATAAGGCTTTTGTCTGCAATAAAATAAGCAAGGGTTTTACTTCGGGTTTGTAGCGTGAAATCGCTGTATTTTATTTTAAGGGTTATCGTTTTTCCGGAAATACGGTTGCGAAGAAGACGTTGCTCGAGTTCTTCGGCGATGTGTTCCAGGCGCTCCAGCATGAATATTTCGGAAGAGAGGTTTTCGAAAAAAGTCCGTTCCGCACCTACCGACTTGGGAATGCGATCCGGCTTTACAGGGCTGTTGTGGATACCGCGTACAATGTGGTAGTAGTGCATCCCCGATTTACCAAATTGCTCTTCCAGGAACTCTGCCGGTTTTAGCTTGAGATCTTTCCCGGTGAAAATCCCGAGCCTGTACATTTTCTCGGCAGTAACTTTGCCCACACCATAGAATTTTTTGATATCCAGAGCTTCCAGAAAAGGAATTACCTCTTCCGGGTTTACGGTCTTCTGCCCGTTGGGTTTGTTATAGTCCGATGCGATTTTGGCTATGAATTTGTTTATGGAAATTCCGGCAGATGCCGTGAGTCCTATCTCTTCATAGATGCGCTTTCTTATTTCTGTGGCTATAAGTGTAGCGGAAGGGGTGCCTTTTTTGTTCTCGGTGACATCCAGGTAGGCTTCGTCCAGGGATAGTGGTTCCACAAGATCGGTGTATTCATAAAAGATATTCCTGATTTTTCGCGATATTTCCCGGTAGCGATCAAACCTGGTCTTTACAAAAATGAGCTCCGGACACATTTTACGTGCAAGAGCGCCGCTCATAGCACTGCGAACCCCGAATTTCCTGGCTTCGTAGCTGGCCGCGGCGACAACGCCCCTCTTACTCCCTCCACCAACCGCAACGGGTTTTCCGCGGAGTTCGGAATTGTCCATTTGCTCTACCGAGGCGTAGAAGGCATCCATGTCGACATGGATAATTTTGCGGTATGTAGGGTTATCCTCCATTATTAGCTAACTTTGACAAAGTTCCGAAACTTTCCTAAATTAAACGTTGATGGTAGAAATAGAACGCAAATTTATAGTGGGATCAGAAAAATATAAAGAAGAAGCACAACGCGCTATCCGTATCGTACAGGGTTTTTTAAATACGCATCCCGAAAGGACCGTGAGAGTCCGTATAAAAGGGAATAAGGGTTTTATTACCGTTAAGGGGAAGTCCGGTGAAAACGGGTTGTCAAGATTTGAATGGGAAAAGGAAATCCCGGTAGCTGAGGTGGAAGCACTTTTGCCGTTGTGCGAAAAGGGAGTGATCGAAAAGATAAGACATGAAATAAAGGCCGGTCCGCATCTTATCGAGGTGGATGAGTTTCTGGGGGATAACACCGGACTGGTGATCGCAGAAATTGAACTGGCCTCGGAAGACGAGGATTTTTACAGGCCGGCATGGTTGGGAGAGGAAGTCACCGGAGATGTCCGCTATTACAATTCGCAATTAAGCAAAAAACCGTATACGACATGGACAATGTAAAAAAGATGATCCTCCTGTTGGCGCTCGGAGGGCTTTTTTCATGTGCGGAGCGTTCCGTACAGGAGAAAGAAAGGATAAGTGAAGATAAAACCGGGAAACCGGCAGATACCGATTCTTTAAAGAAAACTCTGATCGAACAGGGATACAGTATCTTCGAATACCGGGACGAAGGGAAGGATACTACCTATCTCATGCAGCAATACTTCATCGTTTTCCTGAAAAAAGGTCCCGACCGGTCCGGCAGTAAAGAGGAAACCGACAGTTTGATGACATTACATATGGCGCACCTCGGACGGATGTATGAGGAAGGATATGCTTCGATCTCCGGGCCGTTTGGAGATGACGGTGATATTCGTGGTATCACTATCTACAATACGGCTACCCTGCAGATGGCGGATAGTCTGGCAAAACTGGACCCTATGGTGAAATCCGGAAGATTAATGGTGGAAACACACCCGTGGTGGGCGGCCAAAGGTTTCCCCCTCCGGTAAACAAAAACCGTCCGTATTTGCAGTGCAAACGCGAACGGTTTTCTCCAATTAACCATTTATTAAAACGAAAACAATACTGTTCCTCCGGACCATGGTATTGCCCGGCAACGGAGTTATATTACAAAACCTTGTTTACGGACGTATTCCGGCGTCAATACCCCGCGAAGGTTGTTGATGATGAGGTGTTCCAGCAAAACGTTTTTATCGTAATCGTCGAGCAGTTTTTCCGAGAAAACGATCTCATCCATACGTAAAAGGTATAGTTTGCAAAACAATTCCAGGTGTATATTCTCTCTCAGTTGATTCTGTTGCTGCGCCTTCTTTAAAAGGCGGATGACCTTTCCGTACACGATGTCTTTTTTGAAAACTTCGTATTGGTCATAAGCCTCGGGATAGTATTTCCTGAGACCGTGTAAAAAAGAGGGATTGAACGATTGTAATTTGTCCATCCCCAGTTTATAGAAACTAACGATACAATGGAGGGGAGTGTCTTTCTGTCTTTGCTCAATAGAGGCCAGTTCCCGTTTGATGCTATTGAGCAGGTATTGAAAACTGGCGGAGACCAGTTCGTGCTTGTTACTGAAATGCTCGTATATCGTTTTTTTTGAAATACCGAGTTCGGCAGCCAGTTGATCCATAGTGAAATTCCGGCTGCCAAACCGGGTAAAATTGGTGATAGATAACTTTAAAAATTCTTCTTTGGTTATCATCTCCGGGTATTATTTCCATCCTCCTCCCAGAGCTTTGTAGAGAGAGATGATGGCATTCAGTTGTTCATACCTGGAATTAATATAGTTCAGCTCCGAATTGAGCATCTGCTCTTTGGCGGTCAATACTTCCAGGTAGTTGATCATACCATTGTTCAGCAACTCTTCGGAATATTCCGTAGCCAGGGAATAGGCATTCAGTTCTTTTTTACGGATGTCTATTTTTTTGGTTTCTGCCTGGTAGGTATACAGAGCATCGGAAACTTCTTTTCCGGCATTCAGAAGGGTTTTCCTGAATTCCAGTAAAGATGATTCCTGTCTTGCTTTGGATGCCTCAAATTCGGATTTTATTTGTCTCCTGTTAAAGATGGGTTGTACCAGTCCTCCTGCTATAGTTGCAAAAAGCGATCCCGAATCGAGCCATTGGTCAAAATCTACACTTTGGAAACCTCCCGTAGCCGTGAGCGTAAGGGAAGGATAAAAATTGCTCCGGGCTACGTTGGTCAGTTCAAAAGCATTGACGAGACCATATTCGGCAGCGACTACATCAGGACGGTTTTGCAGCAGTTGTGCCGGCACGCCCACTTTGAGTTCGGTATCTATACGCTGTCCTTCAAGTGATCCTCTTTCAATCGGGCCGGGGTTTTCCCCAAGCAGAATACTCATGGTATTCTCCATAAGTTTTATGCTGGCTTCAAGGTCAACAAGAAGGGCTTCGGCCGTATGGAGCTGTGCTTCGGTTTGTTTTACACCTACCTCGGTAACGTTTCCGGCATCTTTAAGGGCCTTCGTGGTTTCCAGGCTGGACTCCCTGTTTTCTATGGTCTCTTCGGTGATCTTCAGTTGTTGGTCCAGGGCAAGTAGCTGGTAGTAGGCAGAGGCAATGGAAGCTACGAGTTCCGTTTTTACTGCCTGGTGGGCCGATACGGTTTGCAGGTAAGAAGCCAGAAAAGCTCTTCGGTTACTTCTTATTTTTCCCCATATATCTGCTTCCCAGGAGAGATCTCCGGTAAGTTGAAACTGATCGATATGTCCGCTGAAGAAAGATCCGAACTGACTGTTCTTGGAGATAAACTGGCGGCTTGCATCCACGCCGACACTCAGGGTAGGGAGATATCCGGCCTTTCCTTGTTTCATATAAGCTTCTGCAGTAACAATCTGCTGTATGGCTATACGGATGTCCAGATTGTTTTCCAGTCCTTTTCTTATGTGATCCTGTAAGTAAGGGTCCGTAAAGAGTTCCTCCCAGGATACGTCTGCCATGGATATGCTGTCCTGTGGCAGCTCATCCGTACGGTAGAGGCCTTCGGTCTCTTCCACCTCGGGGCGCTCGTAGGTCTTGGCTACGAAGCAGGATTGCATGAGAAATGCAAACCCTGCTATCGCAGTTATTTTAAATATTCTTTTATAGTTCATAATCTTATCGTATGGTGTTGTTAGCTTTCTTTTGATTCTTCCTTTGCAGATACAAATTCCGGAGCTCCGCTTATGCGTTCCTGTAACCACTGGAATACGACAAAGAGCGTAGGGATAATGAACACTCCGACAACGGTACCGATAAGCATACCGAAAGCGGCACCGGTACCTATGGAGTTATTACCTTCGGCACCTACACCTTTGGCAAGTACCAGGGGCATAAGTCCCACGATAAAAGCAAAAGATGTCATAAGGATTGGCCGCAGACGTGCTTTTCCGGCATCAATAGCCGCTTCTACGATAGACATACCATGTCTACGCCTTTGGATGGCAAATTCCACGATAAGAATGGCATTTTTCGCAAGTAACCCGATAAGCATGATAAGCGCTATCTGGAAGTAGATGTTATTCTGCAGTCCGTCCAGTTTCGTGGCAATGAATGCACCTGCTACTCCGACCGGAAGCGATAACAATACGGAAAGCGGCAAAAGGTAGCTTTCGTATTGTGCTGCCAGGAAGAAATATACAAAGAGGATACTCAGGGCAAAGATGATAATGGATTGTCCGGCCGAATTGATCTCTTCCCGGGTAAGTCCGGAATATGCCACTTCATAGTTGTTTGGTAAGGTTTCTGCTGCCAGTTTGTCTATAGCTGCAATCGCATCCCCGGTACTGAATCCTTCAGCCGTTGCTCCGTTAACCGTTA
This sequence comes from Sinomicrobium endophyticum, assembly GCF_052983315.1. Classification (NCBI taxonomy): domain Bacteria; kingdom Pseudomonadati; phylum Bacteroidota; class Flavobacteriia; order Flavobacteriales; family Flavobacteriaceae; genus Sinomicrobium; species Sinomicrobium endophyticum. The sequence continues at coordinate 59,410 of NZ_JBRKIS010000039.1, read as the reverse complement.
CAGCGTTGAAAAGGTTAAAGCGGTTTACCGTTTGCGGTCCGTATACCCTTTTCAGTGTTACAAATTCCGAAATAGGCGCCATTTCTCCATCACTGTTACGAACAAACATACTGTTCAGACTGGATTGGTCTTTCCGGTCGTCGGGTTCGGATTGTACAAATACCTTGTATTGTTTTCCGAACCGGCTGAAGTCGGTTGCGTAATAACCACCGATATATCCCTGGAGAGCGGATAGTATGTCGCTTATACCAATTCCGGATTCTTTGGCCTTTGGAACATTTATTTCCATTTCCAATTGCGGATAATTGGTACTGAAAGAGTTGGAGGCAAATCCGATTTCCGGACTCTGGTTCAGCGCTCCTACAAATTGTTTGGCTACATTGTCCAGGTCTTTTATGTCTCCTGCAGCGCGGTCGAGGATTTGCAACTCCAGGTCGGAGTTACCGAATCCGGGTACGCTGGGAGGAGTAAAGAAGATGATGTTCGCATCCGATATCATTGCGGACTTCTGGAAAAGCTGGCCTACAATAGCATCGATCGAAGTTGCATCGGTAGTACGTTTATCCCAGTCTTCGAGGATAATGAATCCCATAGCATAAGAGCTACCTGAACCGGAAAAGAAGTTTCTGCCGTTGATCAAACCGGCTGCCCGTATACCTTCTATGCTACTGATGATCTCGTGCAGTTCCTCGGTTACGCCATATGTCCTGTCCAGGGAAGAACCCGGAGGTAATTCTACGTTGACCATAACAAAACCACGGTCTTCCGAAGGAACAAATCCTGTAGGAGTGGTATTATTTGCCCAAAGTATACCCAGTACCGCGGCGATCAGAATAACCGCAGTGATCCATTTGTGCCTGGTAAGAAAGCCCAAAGACCTGGCATACTTTTCGGTCATTTTATTGAACGCAATGTTAAATGCGCTATAGAAACGTTGTAATATATTTTTCTTGGCATCCGGATGATCTTTGTGTGGCTTCAGGAATATGGCACACAGAGCCGGGCTGAGTGTCAATGCATTGACTGCCGAGATCAGGATAGCAACGATAAGGGTTACTCCGAATTGTTCATAAAATACTCCCGAAGGCCCCTGTATAAACGTAATAGGCACAAAAACGGCAGCCATAACCAGGGTAATGGATATAATGGCTCCGCTTATCTCACTCATGGCCGATACGGTGGCATTCATCGCGTTGTCATATCCTTCTTCCAGCTTGGAATGGACGGCCTCGACGACGACAATGGCGTCATCCACCACAATACCGATGGCCAGGATAAGGGCGAAAAGCGTGAGCAGGTTTATGGAATATCCGAACAGTTGCAGGAAGAAGAATGTACCAACAATGGCCACAGGAACCGCAATTGCGGGGATCAGTGTGGACTTTACATCCTGGAGGAAGATGAATACCACGACGAAAACCAGTAAGAATGCCTCTATCAGGGTGTGTTGCACTTTCTCGATAGATGCGGAAAGAAACTTATTGGTGTCGTAATATACCACATAATCGATTCCTTCGGGGAAATTGGCTTTTAATTCATCCAGCTTTGCGTGGATACCTTCTATAACTTCCTGGGCATTGGAGCCTGGTGTCTGAAATATACCTACGTTAGATGCCGGGTATGTCATAGTACGGCTCAACCCGGTATAAGAAAAGGCATCCAGTTCTACCTTGGCTACGTCTTTAACCCTTAAAAACCTGCCGTTGCCCAAAGCCTTTATAACAATATCCCCGTATTCATCCGCTGTTTTATAACGTCCTTTATATTTGATAACATATTCGAAGGACTCACCGGAGTTCTGGCCGAGCGATCCTGCAGCAGCCTCAAGACTCTGCTCTCCGATAGCGTTTATAACATCGTTTGTCGTCAGACCGTAAGAAGCCATTTTGGCCGGGTCTATCCAGATACGCATGGAGTAATCCTTGGCTCCGAATACAGATACGTCACCAACTCCTTTTATCCTTTGTAATTCCGGACGTATATTTATACTCAGGTAGTTTTGTACGAAAGTGTCGTCATAGTCCGGGTTTTCGGAGTAAACCCCCAAGTACATCAATGCCGAGTTCAGGCGTTTTTGTGTAATTACCCCGGATCGGGTAACTTCGGAAGGCAGTACCGAATTGGCCCTTGCCACCCTGTTCTGTACGTTTACCGCGGCAATATCGGGGTCAACGCCCTGTTCAAAATATACCTGGATGGTAGCACTACCGTCGTTACTCGCGGTAGAGGTCATGTAGGTCATTCCTTCCACCCCGTTCACCTGTTCTTCTATAGGGATGATAACACTTTCCAGAATGGTTTCTGCATTAGCTCCCGGATAACTGGCCGTTACTTGTACTGTGGGAGGTGCAATGTCGGGATATTCCGTAACGGGCAGTGTGTAGAGCCCCAGAACTCCCAATATGAGGATGATGATCGATATTACCGTAGATAATACCGGTCTTTCTATAAACTTTTTAAGCATGGTTTCTTCCTATTTGAATACGGTGTTAAATGAATTTACGATGCTGTCTATACTTGTAGGTTGCGGAGTTATCTTCATTCCCGGGCGAACCTTCCCGACACCTTTGCCCAGTATTTGCTCATTTTCTTTTATACCGTCGCGAATAATCAGCAAGTTGTCTACTTCCGCCACAGTTTCTATAGACCTGGAGTAGATAGAATCATTGTCCGCCACGATATAGACGAATTTTTTGCCTTGTTGTTCAAAAGTAGATAGAGCGGGTACAACCAATACATCGTTGTATTGTTCCGGTACAAGTATGGTTCCGCTGCTTCCGTTTCTCAGCAGCCCGGTGGGGTTAGAGAAAATAGCCCTGAAACTCACGGTGCCGGTTTGCGGATCTATTTGCCCCGTAATGGTTTCTATGGTCCCTTCTTCGTTATATTCGGAACCATCCGCGAGCAACAGTTTAACTTTGGGCATATTCCTGGCTTTGTCATCCAGTGTTTTGCCTTCCACACTTCTTGTAAAAGAAATAAAATCTTTTTCATTCATGGAGAAGAAGGCATAAATATTGTCTATGCTGGAAACATTGGTCAATGGCGTAGCATCGGTACCACTGACCAAAGCCCCTTTACGGAAGGGAATGGAACCTACAACGCCATCTACCGGACTTTTAATGGTTGCATAAGCTATATTGGCGGTAATACTGTTGTAATTGCTTTTGGCCTGTGCCAGGCTGGCTTTTGCGGTTTGCAACTGTATTTTGCTTATAATACCTTTTTCCACGAGGGGAACAAGCTTATCTACTTCTACCTGTGCCACGTCTACCTGTGCTTTGGCAGCTTCTGCATCCTGGCTGAGAGACAGGGTTTCGAGACGGAATAGTATTTGTCCTTTTTTAACGTTTTCTCCTTCGTCTACGAGTACGTCCAGTATATAACCGGAAACTTTAGCACGTACATTACTGCTCACCACACCTTCTATACTGGCAGGGAACCGTTTAAAGGCCATTACATCCTTTTTTTCAACCTTTATTGTGGGAAATGGCATCGCCATTGCCTGCTGTCCCTGAGGTTGCCCCCCGTTACAACTTGTGAGTAATGGAACAATTCCGGCAATCGCCACCATGTATTTTAAAATAGTTTTTGCTCTCATGTCAGTTTACTTATTATTATTGGTTTATGGTGTTTGAAATATCTTCTCTTAATCGTGTCAGGTTATTCAGCATTTCTTCCGTGAACTTGATGTAATGCTCGTTAAACATTAATCCGACTTTATCGGCATCCTCGCCACTGTTTTGCATGTATTTCGTTTTGTAACAATGAACTTTCTGCAATAGTTGCTTCTCCTTTTTCCACTGTTCTATTTTTTCGTCGAGACGCACCAGCATCTGATCGGGGGCTATTTTGAAATATCGTTTCCTGTCACCTGTTTTGGTGAAATAGGTTATTTTTCCCTGGGATTGCAACAACTGCAAATTTGTGGAGACAGAACTCTTACTCGCCTCCAGTTTTTCCAGAAGTTCCTCGAAAGTAACTCCGCCCGCGCCTGTCAGGACCATAATGGAAAAAATTCTGGCGGAAAGCGGGGAGAAGGCTTCGTTCTTTTCAAAATATACTCCCAGTTCCTCTACCAGATTACATTTTTCGTTCTCTAATTTATCGCACTGCATATGTATTCCAATGTTGAAATTCCGGGCAAATATAAACAAGGTTCGTTTTATACCGAACCAAAGGGAAGTTAATTTGTTGTTAAATAAAAAACGAACCCCCATATAGTTTGGCGGGAAAAGCTTTTATAGGGGTGAATGTGTCTGATATATAGTTTTTGTTAACTTTTTTGTTCTTCAGGAACAAATTTTTGCAGAAGAGGAGACGGAAGTTTTCCGAAGTACTTTAGTTTTTTTATAAGTGTGGGGAGTATTCCGGCACCAAAGAGAAGTATGGCTAATGTTATAAGGTGTAAAGGAGAGGAAAAATAGGCCCCGGCAGATAACAGTCCCAATACAAGGACCGTGGACAGAGGTAACGAAAACGCTAGTATGGCAAGAGCAAAATCACTGTCGAAAGTTTTTTCCCCGCCCGCGTTCCGAAGTTCGATGCTGCCAACTCCGGAAATATGAACAAAAGGCCAGAAGCTACATGCGCTCAGTGTAAATGCTACCGCAAATAGTATATTCTCTTTCAGGACTATATTCAGCAGTGCAGTCCCAATTCCCACGAGAAGCAGTGCAATACCTGCCCGCATCAGGAGGAGGGATAAAATTATACGGAATTGTTCCTTTTTTACCTTTACGGCCAGGCCAATAAAAAGGAGAACAAGTGGTGTCATAATTACGCTCAGCCGGGTTATGACATCCCGGAGGAAGAACGGGAATTGATCCAGGGATATACCAATCCCTATGAATAACAGGGCAAAGGCAATAACCATGTTTACAGGTTCTTTAACCAGTACGAGTAATAACTCCCGGATGCGGGAAGCTCTTGTTTTTACCTCACCCGGATTGTTCTGATAATACCATTGCATGGCAATGATATAAAGGATAACAAGAACAAATATCTTGTTTCCCAGATCGGCCATGGCTGCTTTTGCGAGAAAAATGTCACCGAGAAATTCCGAGATAAAAGGAAAGCAGGATAAGCCCGGCGCAAGGGAGGGCAATAGTATCCTGGCGGTTCTGCCGATCCTCGAACGGTTGCGGATACCGATGAAGCGCAACAAAAACGGAGTAACATAAAAAAGGGCAAAGTTAAAAGCAATGGCAAATACGGGTGATAGCAGGAGAGCGGTATCTATTTTAACCTGAATCAGGGCTACAAAAATCATGGCGGGAAGTGCGAGATTCAGGATTATTTTCTTTAATCCGTTTATCTCTCCGGGGGATTGGAATTTTTGTTTTAAAAGGATGCCCGTTAATATAAAAAGAGCGAATGCCATGGTTTTTTGTAATGCAAATTCCATCTTATTTCTCCTTAACTGATAATTTTGTCCAGGGTCTGTGCAAATACATCCATTTCTTCAGGGGTTCCCATGCTTACCCGGCACCAGTCTCTTTCCCAGAATTTGAAAACGCGTACCCCTACCATTTCCTCATATATCTTTTCCAGGAATACATCTCCTTCCACAGCAATGGGGAAGATGATGAAATTGGTCTGGGAAGGAAGGTAGGCGATCTTTTTACTGTCCAGAAGTTGACAGGTGAATTTTCTGGCGTTTGCTAGTTTTTCACCGCATTCGGAGAGGAAGTCCGTATCGTCCATGCTGGCGGAAGCTGCAGCTATGGATGGACCGGTAATGCCCATACCTCCCCGCGTGATTTTGTTTATATCCTCCAGGGAGCCTTCGTTTCCCAGCATATATCCTATACGAAGCCCGGCCATGCCGTGGATTTTGGAAAAGGTCCGCGATACAAAGACGTTTTTGCCTTGGGCTACTAAGGGGGCCATACTGTCTTTCATGCCGTTTGCTGACAATTCCAGGTAGGCTTCGTCAATAAATACCGGGACTTTTTCCGAAACGCGGCTACAGAAATCATAAAGTTTCTTTGCGTCTGTAATAGTAGCCGTAGGGTTGTTTGGGTTGGTGATGTACACCATTTTAGTGTTTTCGTCTATGGCCGCTTCCATGGCATCCAGGTTGTGCTGGTTGTCTTTGGTAAGTCTTATGGCTTTCCATCTGGCTCCCATGGATTCCGCCACATGGACAAGCGACATGTAACAGGGATCCCCGGTTACGATATTGCCACCGTCTCTAAAATATACCAATGCTACTTTTTCCAGCAAATCGGATGATCCGGGACCCATCATGATGTTTTCTGGCTTAACCCCTTCTTTTTCGGAGATTTTCCCGACGAGTGCATTTAAGGTGTTCCAGGAGTAATGGTTGCCTTTTGCGACATTCTTTTGAAAGGCTTCCACGGCCTTTGGAGATGGGCCATAAGGATTTTCATTCCACATAAGCCTGGCCTTCAGTTTGTCAAGGTCCGGAAGTTTTGGAGGTGTATACTCATTAAAAGAACGGGAATTGTAAAGGAACTTGTGGTGTTCTTTCCCGGAACGAATTACGTTTTCGCTCCACATGGTGTGGGGAGCAAGAGCTACGGCTCCAATGGAAAGCATTCCTTTTTTAAGCCATTCCCTGCGGTTGTGTATGGTGGGCATGATTGAAAATATTTGTTAGTTAGTGTTTTATAAAATTAAAAGGAAAACCGGGAAAAAAGTGTAAGAATTTAACAAAAATAATATTGCAGTATTGGGGGAATTGTAAAATTACAGCCTGTATATTAGTTATTTATAACCGGAAGTGGAAAAACTATCTTTTGACTTCGATCCTGCGTTTGATCTCATTCCCCAATTCGTCGATAACTGTTATAAGGTGCTTCCCTTCTTCCGGGAGAACGGCCATTTCGTGAAAGGTCCTGGTTTGTCCGAGAAAGTGTTCGTCCAGGTACCAGAATACTGTGGTTCCGGGTTTGGAGTGGGCTATTTTTACAATCAATTGGTTGGTTGTGCCTTCGAAGTTTTTGGGCAATATGACGGCACGTCCCTCTTCCGGGTAAATGAAGTCCATGACAGCCGGGCCTTCGGAAAAACAATCCGCACGAAAAGGAGGTAGACCTTTATAGCTGGTATGGTTCACTTTATAGTAGTATTCCAGGATAGGAGGAAGGGTAAACCAGGGCTCCGTTACAATATTGGTTACAGTTTCACAGGAAGTATTTACCCGGTATTGCCGGTTTTGGTCCAGATGAACGAGATGGTGGAACGGACATGGCCTGGTACGTTGGCCCGCTATGGGAATATATATGGTTTTTTCCGGGCATAGAGGAGTGGCCAGATAACCGCTGTTACGGCACACCACGGCTTCGGTCAGCTCATCAAAAGGTACGGCAAAGGGAGAGGAATCAGGTAAAGCGTCGAATACGGAAAACAACATGGGGGCTGCTGCGGTAACACCGGTCAGGCCCGGCCTTCCTTCCCCGTCGGCATTTCCGGCCCACACTCCCACTACATGGTCTTTGGTAACACCTATGGCCCAGGCATCCCTGTTTCCGAAACTCGTCCCTGTTTTCCATGCAATCCTTTTGGAAGAATCGAAATATTGCCAGGCTTCGTTTCCCTCCGGTCGGTTCAACTCCTGCATAGCCTGAAAGGTAAGGTAGATACTTCCGGCATCCATTACGGTTTTTTCCCGGGAAATATCCCCGAAATCGGCTTTTTCACCGGCCATCCATACGGGTTCCGTAAATTCATGGGTGTAATATTCGCTGGAAGTTTCCCGAAAGTGATTTACGGTAGATGCCAGGGACGCATAGGTTTTGCAAAGGTCCCAGAGGTTGCTTTCCGCACCGCCAAGTATCAGGGTAAGTCCGTAGTAATCAGCAGGTTTGTTTATATCCCGCAAGTGAAATTTTGTGATTTTATCCCTGAAACGTTCCAGTCCGTATTCCTGTAACATACGCACAAAGGGAATATTGAGGGATCTTGCCAGTGCGTTATCTGCTGCTACGGCCCCATCGTATTTCGGGTCGAAATTTTCCGGGGAATAGCCGGAGATCTGTGTGGGAACATCCGGAATCAGGGTATTGGGCAATAGTTCACCGGCATCCAGCATGGCAGCATAAAGGAAAGGCTTCATTATACTGCCTGTACTCCTGGGGGCGTGGATGATATCCACGTCTTTCTGGTGTTTTTTATCGGTAGGTGAATTGCCCGTATAAGCCAGCACTTCCCGGGTACGGACATCCATGACCAATACGGCGGCGTTGTATACTTCGTTTTGTTTTAGGATCTCGTAATGCCGTTTTACAATATTGTTTACCCGGTGTTGCAGGTCGTGGTTAATGGTAGTGCGTATTCTTTTTCCTGCATGTTTCCTCGAGGCATATTGCAGTAGATGCGGCGCAGTTTGTGGCAGGGGAAACGGTTTTTGAGGGAGCGGTTCCGTTAGGGCCAGTTCGTACGTAGTAGTATCGATTATCTTTTCTGTGTGAAGTTTATGTAACAGGCGGTTCCGTTTTTTGCGGAGGGTTTCCTGGTTTTTTCCCGGATATATGAGTCCGGGAGCATTCGGAAGAACAGCCAGGGTAGCACTTTCTGCCCAGGACAATTGGTGTGGCTGTACACCAAAATAGCGCCAGGCCGCTACATCCAGCCCTACTACATTACTTCCGAAAGGGGCATGGGAGGCATAAAGGCGGAGTATTTTTTTCTTGGAATATCGCAGCTCCAGGCGGGTAGCCAGTATGATTTCCACCATTTTTTCGAAGTAAGTGCGCCGTTTTCCGTCACGGGAAAGGCGAATGACCTGCTGGGTAATAGTGCTTCCGCCACGGATCACTCTTCCTGCTTTCAGGTTGTGCACCATAGCTTTGGCAATAGATACGGGGCTAAAACCCGGGTGATAATAAAAATATTCGTCTTCGAAATGCAGGATGCACTGTTCGAATTTTTCCGGAATACTATCGCTTTCCGGAAAACGCCATTGTCCGTCCGCAGCAATTCTCGCTCCCAGCAGTTCGCCGTTTTTACCCTCTATTACCGTAGAAGAAGGGTCCTGGAACAGGGGATCGGGAAGGCAAAAAAAGTAAGCGATAAGAAGAGCGATAAAGATCGCCGTCTTAACAGGATGCTTTTTTATGAATCGTATAAACCGGCGCAATGGAAATTTGTTTTACGGGATGAAATTATTCTTTTTTCGGCAAACGGAACAGGCTTGGTTGTTAAAAAAGAAGGATTGACTCATAATAGTTTGTGAGTTGTTAGTTTTGGAGTTGGTTAGTGGGTTATTTGGTAACGTTTTTAGCTGATAGCGGGAATCCTCATCACAATACGGAAAAACGGATTTTGGGTGTAAAACGGGATGATGAAAAAGAGACAACTCAGAACTCCCAACTAAAAAACTCCTTAACTTTTACACTTGTTTTCAAAAAGAAACCGCCCTTGCACAAGTACTGCAAAGGGCGGTTTCCAAACTAAATAACCAACCAAAAATCAACTAACCTTTATTTTTCTGCTTTCGCTTTGTCTTTCTATCTGTATTGTCTTGTCGATGATCTTTTTTCGTTTTCTTCCGGTACTTTCGGTTTTTTGCCCGGAATTGCTTTCCGGTCTCAGGTACTGGATAAATCTTCTTCCGGTGAACTGGTATATACTACCCGTGCGAATATGGTACAATTCAATGGTTCTGTCATCTATAACGCTGAGTTCAAAACGTTCATTGTCCGGCAATTCATAATCTAATGTTAAAACTTTGAGGTCCGGTTGCCCCGAGATGTTAAATATCTCGTATCTCCCGTTATAATCCCAGAAAACGCGATCAATATTGGTGCCGGGGCGGTCTTTTGAAGACCAGAACCTTCCCCCGGAATCGGGCAGGAACTGCAGGAAGTTCTCTTCGTCAAAAATATTCGGCTCCCCCTGCCCGGCGGTATATGTTTTCTCCCAGGCTTCGTATTCCTGGAGGAAATAGTGGATGTTTTCGTAGAATACCTTGTCGTAATCAAAATTACTTCGTTGATAACCTATGAGGAAATACGAAGTCCTGGAATAACGATTGTACAATTCTATCTCGTTGCTTGCCGACTGGTAAACTTCAAACTCCCATTGCCCGTCTATATCGTGATCTATTTACCGAAATTCACGGGAAGTTAAAAGTGGGTTCAGAGAGATTTCTTCTAAATAATTGTCTTGTATAGAACGGGAAGCAACACCCCCCCCTTGGCTTTATCGAAGCAATACTTTGAGTAAATTATCAGAAAACACAGTGGGTTTTATTTACTTCTATGGCAATTTTGAAATTTGTAACTCCTATGTTTACAAATATTTCAGATTTTGTTGTAAGAAATACATGTAATATTTAGGACAATTTTAACATGTAGTATAAATGTTTTTTCTTTTTTTGTGAGAAAATAAATATATAGTAATATGATGAAAAATTACATTTTAGGCCTATTAGGCTATCTATTATTAGTTACTAATAATGTTTGTGGACAGATAACAGTGGAACTTAAAAATATGACCTATTCTTCCACGGGAACATCTATTAGTAAAAGTGACTCCATAAAGATTGAGGGAGCTAAAACCGCTAGAATTCAGTTTTCTATAGATATACAAAAGCCTCTTAATCAGGTGGTAGAAGGAAATCTTTATCTCTATACTAAAAAAACTTCAAGTAGTTACTCACAAATGATAGGTAGTGGACAATATATTTTTGGTGACTCATGGAGTGGAGGCACAAAGATACTACTTCGAAGGATATTACACTTAGTGCTTCTGATTTTAATAAGACGGGAGGAATATTGTATGCTCAGTTTGAAACAACTGGAGGGGTGAAGTATAGGAGTCATAATCAATCAATTAAAGTAGGGGATGATCCCGTTGGCGGTGGAGGAAATACGTCAGAAGATGTTACCATTGAAGATTTTAAAATAAAGGAGATGAAGTATGAGAATTGGGTGCCTGTTGCCAATAACATAATTAATGTTCCTCCTCAAAGTTCATCTTCAGTTAACATCACTTTTGAATTTAAGGTAGTAAAGGGGAGTAATTGCAATAAAACAATAATAAAATTGTATAGACAGAACCCCGGAGAAAAACGAGTGGTACATCAAGCACAGATAGATGTTCCTGATTGTTTAAAACAAGGGGAGACTGTTACTGTCAATAAGAAATTCTGGCTCGACAATCATCCTGGGTGGGAAAATATAAATCATCATCAGGTTTTTGATGGAGCACTAATAGATGCAGATATAATTGTTCATGGGAAACAAAAAAGATATACGTCTATAAACAAAAAATATAAAATAAAAATTCTTGACACTCCAAAAATTACCGGCAATCGTATTTCTGTAAATCAGGAGGTTAAAAAAGGAACGGCTCCAGAAAAGATTGGCTCAGGTCGCGACCCCTATCACCACGGAGGAAGAAATCAGCCTATAATTGAAGGGAATTTCACTTTTCAATGGCAAAAATTAGTAAATGATGAATGGACAAATATTCAAGGAGCCACTTCTAAATTTTACCAACCAGGGCCAATTTATAAAATAACGTATTTCAGAAGATTAGGTAGGTCACTTGGACTTGTAAAGGCAAGTAATGAGATAAGAATTATGCCTTATCTAGATATACTAAATAAAATTTGTTGCTCACAAGAACGAAAAGTAGGAGAAAGTCCAGCTATATTAACGGGGCATTTTGGAGATTTTAACGGTGGGGTTGTTGTTCAATGGCAACAACGTTTTGGAAGAGGTAGTTATTATTGGGAAGATATTGAGGGAGAAACAAAATTTAAATTTACCCCTCCTAGCAGGAATATAAGAGGGGGCAGCGTATATCGAAGACTGCTTATTCTTACTGACCAAGGAGCCGTAGCCATTAGTAACGAAGTGATTGTTTCATTTGTTTCTGATTCTTCAGATGGAGGTACTTCGACATCCCCTCCTAGAAGGAGGAGAAGAAGCGTAAGTATGGAAGACGAAAACAATTTAAAAGATAGGTATCGTTTATTTCCTAACCCTGTTACATCTGCCGTGTCCGTTGAGACTGATTTTGATTTATCAAATTCTCAATTGCAGTTATTAGATATAACTGGTAATGTGGTTTATAAAGAAAAGGTTGATACAGTTGGAAAAGTTGCAAGTGTTAATTTAGAAAGATTACCAAAGGGTATATACTTTATGATTATTCAAACAAAAGACGGAAAAAAGTATACTGAAAAGCTCATCAAGGATTAGAGCTAGTGATAATTTTTGGAAGGCAAGCAACAAGCTCATAGATACTTTTAGTAGTATCTATGAGCTTGTTTATTGTGAAATATAATGAAGGTATTATATTAAATAATATTGAGGAAAGGGCGTCTATTGTTTTTTGGTTACTTTTGATTTATGAAATTCCGCGGTAAAATCCGGATATTGGGATGGAATGTATGGGGTAAAACCGGTTTTATAAGGAATAGATAAGTTGTTGTATTAATGAAATAAACTGTAATGAGTGCTATGAAAATTACCGTGATCGGTGGAGGGAGCTGGGCCACGGCCATTGTTAAGATGCTATCGGAAAACCTGGAGGAAATAGGTTGGTATATGCGCAATACCTTTGTAAAGGAACATATTCTGCACGAAGGTCATAACCCCAATTACCTGAGCGCCGTGGAATTCCACCCGGAACAGCTTCGGCTAACCAATGATATTAATGAGGCAGTCGCTTATGCGGACGTGCTTATCTTTGCCGTACCTTCTGCCTTCCTGCATTCGGAACTGGAAAAGCTCACGGTCTCTTTAAAGGACAAAATCATTTTTTCGGCCATAAAGGGTATTGTGCCCGAAACAGGACTTATCGTAGGCGAACATTTTCATGATGAATATGATATACCTTTTGAAAATATCGGGGTTATTACAGGGCCTTGTCACGCGGAAGAAGTTGCCCTGGAGCGATTGTCTTACCTGACCATTGCCTGTGCCGATCCGGAAAAAGCCAAAATGCTGGCCAAAAACCTGGCGAGCGATTATATAAAAACCAAAATATCCGATGACATTATAGGTACGGAATACGCAGCAGTATTGAAAAATATCTATGCTATAGCTGCCGGAATAGCACATGGTCTGGGATACGGAGATAATTTTCAGAGTGTTTTGATGAGTAATGCCATACGGGAAATGCGGCGTTTTATAAAACGGGTGCATAAGATGAAACGGAATATCAACAATTCCGCTTACCTGGGAGACCTTCTGGTTACCGGGTATTCCGTTTTTTCACGAAACCGGATGTTTGGCAATATGATAGGCAAGGGATACACGGTAAAATCGGCGATGATGGAGATGAGTATGGTTGCCGAAGGGTATTATGCAGCCAAAAGTGCACATATCATAAACGAAAAGCACGATAAAAAGATCAAGACCCCTATTATGGATGCCGTTTATAATGTGCTGTACGAAGGGAAAGAGCCTAAAAAAGTGTTTAAGAAACTTTCGGAAAAACTGGATTGATAAAAAGAGTCTCTCTTTGTATTTACCGGGGCGAACACATCATATATAGAAAGTCTGAATTCGATGAAAAAAAGAGTCTTGGAGTTGGTGAGTTCGGAGTTTATGAGGGACATGGGAAAACCATGGGGCTGCAACAGACCGAAAGCCTGTTTTACCACTAATGCACGAGTACTATTCAAATAACTATTGACATATCTATGTATTTGTGTCCAAAATTTATAGGAACTAATCCCGATAACCATATCGGAGTGTCTCCGGGATAATTGACTTGATAATAAAGAAGAATTTTAAAACTAAAAAACTCCGAACTCATCAACTCCAAAACTAAAAAAACACCATAAAGGTGTTTGAATTTTAAACTGCGTTGGCCCTGTTGAGTTTACCTGTAAAAATTCATTTCATCGATATATTTCCAAACTGCCGGATGGAGAAGGGGGGTGACATTTTTCCCCTCTTTTATATCCCTGCGTATGGCCGTGGACGATATTTCTATGGCAGGGGCATCTATTTTATGGATACGGGGATGATCGCGGAGAGGAGAAGGCTCGGGTGCAGCGGTTACCCTTGGGTATACATATACGGAATGATTTTGTAGTATAATTTCGTGGTTTTTCCATTTGTGCAGGCCTTTCAGGTTGTCTTCGCCCATGATGAGACAAAATTCCCGTCCGGGATACTTCTCCTGCAAATGTGCCAGCGTATTAACGGTATAGCTGGGTTGTGGTAATTTGAACTCTATATCCGATGGCTTCAGCTTTTCCAGTTCTTCCGTTGCCTTATACACCATTTCCAGACGATGGTGATCCGGGAGAAGGGAATTTTTTTTCTTGAACGGATTGTGTGGGGTAACCACGAGCCATATTTCGTCCAGATCACTGTGTTCGGCAAAATGATTGGCTATGATGATGTGTCCGATGTGGATGGGATTGAATGTCCCGAAATAAAGGCCGGTTTTTTTGTGTAGTTCCAAAGCAGTGATTCGTATTATTTATCGTCCCGGTTTATAAATTGGTCTACCAACTGTTCCGCTTCTTTCAGGGCAGTTTCCAGGTCGTAATTCTTGATGATCTTGTCAAACTGGGGAGCGGTGGCCAACTCTACCGAAGCTTTTGCTATACGCATGTTGATCTTGTCTTCCGGCTCGGTTTTGCGCTTTTTCAGTCGTATTTTCAGTTCGTCCACACTCGGGGGTTTAACAAAAACAGCGAGGGTCTGCTCCGGGAATTTCTTTTTTATACGTAAGCCGCCGGCTACATCGATATCAAAAATAACATGTTTGCCTTTGGCCCATATACGTTCTACTTCACTCTTTAGGGTACCGTAAAAATTATCCCGGTAAACCTCTTCCCATTCCAGAAAGTCACCCTGTTTTATATGATTTTTAAACTCCTGGAGACTGAGAAAGTAATAATCTTTTCCGTCCGCCTCATTGCCTCTTGGAGCCCGGGAGGTGGCCGATATGGAAAAATCCAGATTGAACTTTTCAATGCCTAAAAGATGACGTACTATAGTAGTTTTTCCACTTCCGGAAGGGGCGGAAAAGACAATGAGTTTACCTTTTTGAGAGTTGTTGTTTGCCATGCTGAATAATCTGGTTTGGGAATGCTTCCTGAAAAAATTTACAATACGTTAAGTAGTTGTTCTTTGATTTTTTCCAGTTCGTCTTTCATTTGCACGACCAGTTTCTGCATGGGCGCATAATTGGCTTTGGACCCTATGGTGTTTATTTCCCTTCCGATTTCCTGGGAGATAAACCCGAGTTTTCTACCGTTGGAATCGTCAGATTTTATGGTACTGAGAAAGTATTCCAGGTGGTTAGACAGGCGCACCTTCTCTTCGGTTATATCGAATTTCTCCAGGTAGTAAATGAGTTCCTGCTCAAAACGGTTTTGATCTACATTTTCGCGGATATCCGCAACCGCTTTCTCCAGACGTTCCCGAACCTGGACCATACGTTCCGGGTCCAGTTGTTTTACCTGGTCCAGCAGGGAAGAGATATTGTTTATGCGTAGCAGAAAATCTTTTTCCAGGGCTATTCCCTCTTCACTGCGGAAAGTATTGATCTCTACCAGTGCTTCTTCCAGTGCTCGGTTTATGGCTTCGTATTCTTTTTCGTCGATATCGCTGCGTTCGGTTTTAAGGGCATCGGGCATCCTTACTGCCATTTTCAGAAGCTCTATCTCTTCTCCGTTAACAATATTTTTCAATTGTTTTATATACTGGTTTACCACGGCTTCGTTGACCTGCGATGAGGTTTCTTCTCCGGTGACCTCCACGTACAGGCTAAAGTCTACCTTGCCCCTTACCAGGGTATTGGCAATAGTACTCCGCATCTGTAGTTCTTTTTCCCGGTACTGAGAAGGAACCCTGGCATTTACATCCAGGCTCTTGCTGTTGAGCGATTTCAGCTCTATCGTTATTTTTTTGTTGGAAAGCTGTATTACAGACTTCCCGAAACCTGTCATAGATTTTATCATCCGGTTTTTTTAAAGAAAAGTTGCACAAAGGTAAGTAAAATAGAAAAGTTTAGAAAAAGCTATGGCATATAGGTTGATTTACGGGTACTTTATAGGGGGAAAGTAGCTGAACACGGAACTTTTCCGAAAATGATGCCTGAGCAGATTTATTATTCAGGGTTCTATATAAAACAACGGCGCCCCGTATGATGGCAGGACACCGTTATGATTTATAGCAATGGAAGGCGGAATTATAATTCCCGTATCCATATGTTTCTGAAGCTTACTTCGCTACCGTGGTCCTGTAACTTTATAGGGCCTTTGCCATGTAGTTCGTTTTTGGGCCATCCGATGTATTCCGTGGTTCCTTTGATCTCTACATGATCCTGGACCAGGATACCGTTGTGTAACAGGGTAATGGTTCCCGGTTTGGTTTTTTCTCCGGCATCGTTAAATTCCGGGGCATGGTATATGATATCGTACGTATTCCATTCGCCTGTTTTTACAGAGGCTTTGGCAAGGGGTACAGATTGTTTGTAAATAGCTCCTACCTGGCCGTTTACATAGGTGTCATTGTCATTATTGTCCAGCACCTGTATCTCATAACGATCCTGCAGGAATACCCCGCTGTTTCCGCGGTTTTGTCCGTCCCCTTTTATTTTCCCGGGAGATTTCCACTCCAGGTGCAGTTGAACGTCACCAAAGCTCTTTTTGGTTTGTATATCTCCTGTTCCCGGTTTTACGGACATGCTTCCGTCCGCATTTAACGTCCATTGTGCTCCGGATGAAGTTTTTGTGCTGATCCACTCATCCAGGTTCTTACCGTCAAACAATACGATTGCGTCACTCGGGGCACTGCTTTCGGTAGCAGGAGTTACTACGGGCGGAACGGGTTCATAAAATTCCGTTTCCTCCGGTTTTGTGGGTTCTTTTTCCCCCTGCTTTTGCTGTGCACGGGTGTATATACTTCCGAAGAGGCAGATGGTAATGAATATATGTGTCTTTTTCATCTTTGTTCTTTTTTCCGGCATTATAATTCCTTGATCTTTATATTCCGGAAAGAAACTCCATTGCCATGATGTTGTAGTCCGATTTTCCCGGTTTCATAAGCACCGAAACCTTCCCAGCCGTTAAACTTGGAATTTTTAATCATGTTCTCCCATTCTTCACCATGTACGGGGAACTTAACGATTTCCACACCGTTGAGCCATATTTTACCCTCATTGGCGTTGTGGTCTATCTTCAGGACCATGGTGTTCCATTCACCTGCAACTTTGGCTACATTTTCGGAGGGGGGGACCATATCATAAAGGGCACCTGCCTGATGTGTTTTTCCGGCTTTGGCATCAGGATGCCTTTCATTATCCAATACCTGTACTTCCGGGCCTGTTTGGTATGGTTCATGTAATTCGGGTATTTCCTTTACACCCCAGAAGACACCACTGTTTCCTCCTTCGGAAATTTTCCATTCGAGGGAAAGTTTAAAGTTGGTATAGTCTTTATCGGTTACCAGGTTTTTTCCACCGGCTTTACTGTTATTATCCGGCTTGAGTACCAGGGTGCCGTCTTCGATGCTCCATTCGGGAGAGATTTCATCGGAATTATAACCATGCCATCCGGCAAAGGTCTTACCGTCAAAAAGGGGTTCCCATTCTCCTTCTTTCTTTTTTTCCTGCTTTTCCACACTGGCTGTTTCTTCTTTTGAAACGGATTCCTGTGTGTCTTTTTTGTTTGTCTCTTTACAACCTGCCAGGAAAACCAGTGCCAGGGCACAATAACTTATCTTCTTCATATTAATGTATTTTTTTGCTAATTAATCCGGATTGGGTATTGCTTAAGACAATCCCAGTATTTTCTTTAGTTTTTCATCATCCGTATCTGCACCGGCAAAATCGTCAAATGCTTTTTCCGTAGCTTCGATAATATGATTTTGAATGAACGGGGCTCCTTCGCGGGCTCCCTGTTCCGGTGATTTTATACAGCATTCCCATTCCATAACGGCCCATACGTCACATCCGTATTGTGTGAGTTTGGTGAAAATGGTCTTAAAATCCACCTGCCCGTCTCCCAGGGAACGATATCTTCCAGCCCGGTCCCGCCAGTCATTGAAGCCTCCGAAAGCTCCTTTTTTCCCTGTAGGATTAAATTCGGAATCCTTGACGTGGAAGGCTTTTATGAATTCGTGATAATGGTCGATATAGGAGATATAGTCAAGTTGCTGCAGTACAAAGTGACTGGGATCGTACAATATGTTTACCCTTTTGTGATTGCCGGTGGCTTTTAAAAATCTTTCAAAAGTATCTCCGTCGTGCAGGTCTTCCCCGGGGTGGATTTCGTAGCATACGTCCACATCATTTTCATCGTAAATATCGAGGATGGGTTTCCAGCGTTTTGCGAGTTCTTCAAAACCCATTTCCACAAGTCCGGGCGGACGTTGCGGCCAGGGGTGTGCAGTGTGCCACAGGAGAGATCCGGAAAAGGTGGCATGTGCTTTAAGCCCTAATCTACGACTGGCTACCGCGGCCTTTTTAACCTGGTCTACGGCCCATTCTGTCCTGGCTTTCGGATTGTTTTTATACTTGTCCGGGGCAAAATTATCGAACATAATATCGTAAGCCGGATGCACCGCTACAAGTTGTCCCTGAAGGTGTGTGGAGAGTTCGGTTATTTCCAGTCCGTAGGAACCTACTTTTTCTTTGAGTTCATCGCAATACTCCTGTCCTTCCGATTCGTCTGCACTTCCCGCCTTGTCCAGGTCTATCAGGAAAGTTTCGGGAGTGGGTATCTGAATGCCTTTATAACCCAGTCCGGCGGCCCACTCACACAGACCGTCCAGCGAATTGAAAGGCGCTTTGTTGTCTACAAACTGTGCCAGAAATACGGCAGGGCCTTTAATTGTTTTCATTATGATTAATTTAACTTTTTATAGAATTTGTGTGTTTTCCCGGGAATTTTCATAGTTACATCTCTACCCAGGCAGTATTGTTCTTATCGCTTTCTACTGCGGCATGTATGAACCGGACTCCTTTTACACCGTCACTTACCGTAGGGTAGTCCGGATTTTCAAAAGGTTTATTTTCCAGTACACTCAAAAGGTGTTTGCCAAAACTCCTGTAAATGGTGGCAAAGGCTTCCAGGTATCCTTCGGGATGTCCTTTGGGTATCCGGGACACGGCTCTTACCTCATCGTAAATAGAATTTCCGTCCGGGGTAAACGTCTGTTCCGGTTTGTCCACCCATTTGACATAGAGCCGGGTAGAATCTTCCTGGTTCCATTGAATACTACCTTTACTGCCGTATACACGTATAGCCAGGTCGTTTTCTTCGCCTACCGCTATCTGTGAGATAGACATGGTGCCTTTTGCGCCGTTTTTCATACGGAACAGGATGTTTCCGTCGTTATCCAGAACCCTGCCTTCGCCGATCCTTCCGAGGTCGGCTGCTATTTCGGTAATGTCTGTTCCCGTGATATAAGAAACCAGGTTTTCGGCATGGGTGCCAATATCTGCCAGGGAACCTCCCACGCCTGATTTTGTCGGGTCGGCCCTCCAGGGTTTTATAGCGGCCTGCTCATCCAGTTCGGCTGCCATCCATCCCTGTAAATACTGAATATGGATTTTCCGGATTTCTCCGAGATCGCCGTTTTCTACCATTTTCCTGGCCTGTTTTACCATGGCATTGCCAGTGTAGTTGTGGGTCAGGGCAAATAGAAGTCCGGTTTCCCGTACCAGTTTCTCCAGGGTTTTTGCTTCTTCTACCGTGAGGGTCATGGGTTTGTCACATACCACGTGAAACCCATTCTCCAGGGCCATTTTTGCAGGCTCAAAATGGAGGTGGTTGGGGGTGACAATAGATACGAAGTCCATTCGTTCCCCTTCGGGAAGTTCTTTTTCCTTTAAGATCATTTCCTGAAAACTGCCGTAACACCTGTTTTCGGGGAGGTAAAGCGATCTCCCGGTTTCTTTGGATTTTTCAGCAGTGCTGTTAAAGGCGCCGCATACCAATTCTATCATACCATCCATGGCAGATGCTTTTCTATGGACACCGCCCATAAAAGAACCGATTCCGCCACCGATCATACCCATTCTTAGTCTTCTCATTTTTTTCTGTTTATTTTTTAGCCGCTAATTCACGGATCATCGAAAGTCTTTCCTGAAAAAGGATGCCAAAAAAGTACAAAATATATGTTGAAAATTAAACAAGTTTAACTGCATTTAACCTGAGAGGTACTTTAAAAAACGTTTTTCATACACTTTCTCTTCCGTAAAAAGAAAATTTTTCAAAAACATTCGCGTTCCCGGGATGCAAAACTTATACGTTTACCCAGACATTCCCTTTCTTATGAGACTCAACTACTTTCTCAATGAAATTCATTCCGCGAACGCCATCAATCATAGTGGGAAATTCTCCGGGGTGGTGTTTTTCGTTCCGGATAGCTCTTGCAACCCCTTTATATATATTACCCATGGAGTCGAAAATACCTTCCGGATGCCCCGGGGGCAATTTGCTGCCGTCTAAAGACAGTACACTGTTATAAGCATGTCCGGGCTTTAATACTTTTAACGGCCCGTCTTCGGTCAGGTGATACAGGTAATTCGGGTTTTCCTGTTCCCATTTTAATCCCCCTTTGTTTCCGTAGATATTTACTATGAAGTTATTCTCCTCGCCGGTTGCAATCTGGCTGGTGCGTATTAGTCCTTTGACGAATTCGGAGAAACGGAGAAGTACGGTGCCGTCTACATCCATTTTATTGTCACCGTATACGTAATTGAGGTCTGCCAGTATCTCTTTTACTTCCATTCCGGTAACATATTCTATCATGTCAAAAGCGTGTGTGCCAATGTCTCCTATACAACAACTGATTCCTGATTTTTCCGGGTCCAGTCGCCAGGTTGCAGCACGTTTTTCCGCATCGTGAATGATAGGGTTGATCCATCCCTGGTAATATTGAACATCGATCTTTTGTATAGTACCGATAACCCCCGACGCGATCATTTCCTTCATCTGGCGGACCATCGGATACCCGGTATAGGTATAGGTTACTGCAAATATGGTATTGGACTTGTCGAGGATCTCTTTCAATATTTTAGCTTCCTCATAGGTAGTGGTCATCGGTTTTTCGCAAATGACATTAAACCCGTTCTCCAGCAGCTTTTTGGCCATTGGGAAATGAAGGAAGTTGGGTGTCAGGATGGAAACTACCTGCATCCTTTCGGTTTCGGGGAGTTTAAGTTCTTCTTCGATCAGCGTGTCAAAGTCTTTATACACCCGGTTGGTAGGGATACCAATTTTCTCGGCAAAGCCGATATTCTGTTCAAAATCAGGGTTAAATACGCCGCCCACTAATTGATAACTATCGTACATGGAGGAAGCAACACGGTGCAATACCCCGATCAACGAATCGCCACCACCTCCGAGAATTCCTAATCTGATTTTAGTGCTCATTTTTTAGTTTAGTATGTTATTTCTGTTTAAAATTAAAATAGAGTAGAGTTAAAATGAAATGGAAATCCGGAGTATCCGGATTTCCGTCTGTATATTCAAAAATATTTAGGATCATAATAAAGAACACTTCACTTTAAGTTGTCGTAAATCATAAACCCTACTTATCATATATATCCAATTCAAAATGGCTTACTACTCTTTATATTCTATTTTTTCGTTTTTAAAGAAGAGTAAGAATAAGATCATTACTCCCAGTGCAAAGAATGCCGGATATGTCCATATGGATTTCCAGTCGTGCGACCCGTCGGCCATTAAGAATTGGTCTGATATTTTTCCGGCTACC
Source organism: Sinomicrobium endophyticum (assembly GCF_052983315.1). Taxonomy (NCBI): domain Bacteria; kingdom Pseudomonadati; phylum Bacteroidota; class Flavobacteriia; order Flavobacteriales; family Flavobacteriaceae; genus Sinomicrobium; species Sinomicrobium endophyticum. The sequence continues at coordinate 37,736 of NZ_JBRKIS010000039.1, read as the reverse complement.
CAAAATCCTATCAGCATACCTACGCCGTAGGTGGCCAATGTAATAAGCCCTTGTGCTGCACTTTTATATTTTTCACCGGCTTTGGAATCGGTATAGATCTGCCCTGATACAAAGAAGAAATCGTAACAAATTCCGTGAAGGGCAATCCCTGTCAACAGCATAAATACTAATTCGCCTGCATCACCATAGGCAAACAGTAAATAACGTATTGTCCAGGCCAACATACCTGCTAATAATGTCATTTTAATACCAAACCGTTTAAAGAAAATAGGTAGCAGCAACATAAATAACACTTCTGAGGCCTGGCCTATGGTCATTTTTCCGGTCGGGTTTTCCATACCAACCTCTGCCAGGAACGGGTTTGCATTTTGATAATAAAAAGCAAGAGGAATACATATCAATACGGAAGAAAGAAAGAAAACCAAAAAGTTTTTACTTTTCAATAGTTTTAAAGCATCTAATCCGAGGATTTCTGAAATTGAAGGTTTTTCTCCGGATATTTTTGCCTGAGGAGGTGTTTTAGGGAGTGTAAAGCTGAACAAGCCCAAAATGGCTGAAGCAACGGCAGTCATAAGAAAAGTATTTTTTAGGAGGCCTTGTTCAATACCTGCGGAGGAATCCCAATTAAATACAAAGCTAATAATGAGCCCGGCTGTAATCCAACCAATAGTCCCAAAAACGCGAACAAGAGGGAATTGTTTGGCAGGGTCTTTCATTTGATTAAAAGAAACGGAGTTTACCAGAGCAAGTGTTGGCATGTAGAGGATCATATATCCTAAAATATACGGATAAAAGGCACTAAAGTCAGCAGCATATGCCATCTGATACATTAAAACGGCTCCTATTAAATGAAGTAGCCCTAATATCTTTTCGGCATTAAAATATCTGTCGGCAATTAGTCCGATAATAAAGGGGGCGATGATCGCTCCCCACGATTGTGTGGAAAAAGCCATGGCAGTTTCGCCACCGGTAGCTTGTAAGTTGTTCCCCAGAAAGGTTCCAAGAGAAACAAACCATCCTCCCCAGATAAAAAATTCGAGGAACATCATCAGGGAGAGCTGGAATTGTGTTTTTTTATTCATAGATGGTTAGATGTTAGATTTAAGATATGAGATTTAAGATGTTAGACGAGTTACGAACAAATATGCCGGCAGGGCTGAGATCGCTTTGAGCTATGAAATTTGTTTTGCAGCATCGATCAGCAGTTTTTTAGTGGCGAGAATACCTTCCTCTTCACCGAGTCTTTCTCCTTCATATTCTACACCGATATACCCGGTGTAACCTGCATTTTTAACAATTTGAAGCATTTTTATGTAATCTATACTTGTTTCGTTCCCGGTTGCATCGAAGTCGTAAGATTTTGCACTTACTGCTTTGGCGAAGGGCATTAATTCTTCCACTCCTTTATATTTGTCGTATTCTTCCACACAGGGCGCTCCCCAGGGTTCGCCGTTTTCCCTTTTTATGCAGAAATTACCGAAATCGGGCAGTGTTCCGCAGTTTTTCATGTTTACTTCCTGCATGACTTGTGCCAGCAGGGCGCCGTTGGAGGAAAAGCCTCCGTGGTTTTCTACCAGTACGTTCACATTGGATTTCGCGGCATATGCGGCAAGTCCGGACAAGCCTTCGGCAGCGTATTGTTTCCATGCATCGGGATCCTGTTCGCCGAAAAGGTTTACCCGTATGGAATGACAACCCAGTGCAGCGGCAGCGTCTACCCATTTATGGTGAGTTTCTATGGCTTTGGTCCGTTCTGCCTTGTCCTTAACCCCGAGATTGCCTTCTGCATCTACCATGATAATAAGGTTTTTTATATCATTGTCCGTACTGCGTTTGTTGAGTTCCCTGACCAGATTATTGACAGCAGTAACGGAGTTGGAATTCTTTTCCAGCTCTTTCCGATATAACTGGCTTACATATTCCAGTCCCTCAAATCCCCATTCTTTTGCTTTTTTCGCAAAATCTAACGGGTCAAAGCCTTGTTCCATGATCATTCTGTGGATAGACCACTGCGCCAGGGATAATTTAAAGAAGGGTGAATTTTCTATTTCAGCAGCAGTCTCTTCCGTTGTCAAAGGCATGGCCGCTTTGTCTTTTTTAGGGTCCTTGCAAGCATATAGTCCTAATAACGATAAGGCTACGCCGGCTTTACCGGAATTCCCTATAAAATTTCGTCTGTTCATTGTAACGGGTATTTTAATTTCAGAATTGCTAAAATAATAAGTTTTAAAAGTAATATGCTTTGTATTAACAAAAAAAATATCAAAAAAATGTATGGATTTTATATATTTGGAAGAATTAACCTATAAAAGTATTATCATGAAGAAAAAAAAGTTAGAAAATTTAAAGTTAAACAAGAGAACTATTTCCAGTCTTTATGTGAAACAAATAAGAGGAGGACAGGGAGAAGAAGAGGATTATCCAACCGAAAAAACAGGATTAAGTCATGTGTCCCGCTGTCCGGCATGTTAGATGTTCTGTAATTTAGAGTAATAAAACAGATTATGGCTTTATACTGGCTAAAAATCCCATCAAAACTTTGATGGGATTTTAATTTGCTTAAAGGGATATTTCAGAATTGCTAAAATAATAGGTTTTAAAAGTAATATGTGTTTATCTTCCAAAAAAAAATATCGAAAAATATATAAAATTTATATATTTGAAGCTTACTCTAATATAAAAACAAATTACGAATAATGGGCACTATGTACTATAATCCTCCGCAGGAGGAATACGATGCTATTGTAATAGGCACCGGAGTGAGCGGCGGATGGGCTGCTAAAGAACTATGCGAGAAGGGATTAAAAACCCTGGTGCTGGAACGGGGGCGCATGGTTAAACATATAGAAGATTATCCTACGATGCACCTGGACCCATGGGACATGGAAAACGGAGGGGCTGCTACGCAGGAAGACCTTCGCAAGCAGGGAAAGCAGGCAAGGACCGGTTATACTGTCCGGCAGGATACCAAACACTTCTTCGTAAATGACCTGGAACATCCCTATAATGAGGTAGAACGTTTTGACTGGATGCGGGGATATCACGTAGGAGGACGTTCTATTATGTGGGGAAGGCAGAGTTACAGGCATGGTGACATTGATTTTGAAGCGAATTTAAAGGAGGGCATAGCCGTAGACTGGCCTATCCGTTATAAAGATATAGCACCTTGGTACGATTATGTGGAAAAGCACATAGGGGTGAGTGGTGAAAAACTGGGTTTACCTCAATTACCTGACGGACAATTCCTCCCGCCAATGGAACTCTATTGTGTGGAGGAAGACCTGAAAAAAGCTATGGCCAGCAAGTTTGACGATGGAAGATTATTGACTATTGGTCGGGTAGCGCATTTAACCGGGGGGCAGTTTGATGGGAGAAGCCATTGCCAGTTCCGTAACCGTTGTGCAAGAGGATGTCCTTTCGGAGGCTATTTCAGCAGTAACTCTTCTACACTTCCTGCTGCCGAACGTACCGGAAATATGACTTTGAGACCGTTTTCTATCGTACACGAAATTATGTATGATAAAGATAAAAAACGGGCCACCGGAGTCAGGATTATAGATGCGGAGAGTAACGAAACCTATGAGTTTAAAGCTAAAGTGATCTTTGTCTGTGCTTCCGCTATCGGGTCTACTTCAGTCCTGATGCAGTCCAAATCCGAGCGTTTTCCCGAAGGAATGGGGAATGATTCCGGGGAACTCGGCCACAACCTGATGGACCACCATTTCCAGGTTGGAGCTTCTGCAAAAGTGGATGGTTTTGAAGATAAATATTTTAAAGGCAGAAGGCCTAACGGATTTTATATTCCGAGATTCCAGAACCTGGGAGGAAATACGGATAGAAAAGACTTCCTGCGTGGTTATGGCTACCAGGGTGGCGGCGGAAGAGGAGATCTTACCAGTACTGTAAAAGAACTGTCATATGGTAAAGAGTTGAAAGAATTAATACTTCAACCAGGTGGATGGGGTATTAATATGACTGCATTCGGAGAAATGCTGCCGCACCACGATAATAAGATGTTCCTGGATTATGAAAAGACGGATAAATGGGGCCTTCCAACCGTAACTTTTGATGCTAAATTCAGGGAGAACGAATACAACATGAGGAAAGATATGAAGCAGCAGGCTGTAAATATGCTGGAAGCAGCCGGATTTAAAGACATTAGCCCTTACGACAATCCCGGAGCTCCGGGTCTCGGTATCCATGAAATGGGAACGGCACGTATGGGAAGAGACCCTAAGACATCCGTGTTAAACGGGAATAACCAGATACACGCGGTACCTAATGTATATGTGACCGATGGGGCTGCTATGACTTCTGCCAGTTGTGTGAACCCTTCGCTTACCTATATGGCGCTTACTGCCCGGGCAGCGGATCACGCGGTGAACGAACTGAAAAAAATGAACATTTAAACCAAATGCCATGCAAAGAAGAGACGCGATAAAAAATATAGGACTTTCTCTGGGGTTTGTTGCTGCTACCCCGACCTTGTTGAGCATACTTCAAAGTTGTACGGGAGACCCGAAAGTAGAATGGATCCCGGAATTCTTCACTCCTGAAGAAGGTAGTGTGCTGTCTAAAATGGTGGATATTATCCTCCCGAAAACCGACGATCTTCCCGGGGCGGCGGAATTGAATGTGCCGCAGTTTATCGATAAATATATTAACGAAGTGTACAGCCCGGAGGACCAGAAACTGGTAAAGGACGGAATGAAGGCTTTTACCAATAAACTGGGGGTTAAAGATCCTGCGGACCTTCCTAAAGTCAAAGAGGAAGAAGTGGAAAAAGTTATAGCTGCTACTTTGGGTGTAGGAGAAGATCAGAGAAAAGACCTCGAAAGAAAACTATGGGAGTACAGGGATTCTGACGATGGAGCTGCTCCGGAAAATGAAGATGCCCTGGTTTTTGGTTTTGTAAAAGACGTACGGGGAAAAACCATTTCCGGATTTAAGATCAGTGAATATATAGGTGAGGAAGTCCTCGCTTATGACCCCATTCCCGGAAAACAACAGGGCTGTATCCCATTGGAAGAAGCTACCGGAGGAAAATTGTGGTCTTTATAAAAAAAGTGCATCCCCGAACCTGTAAAAAGAGCGGGATGGCATTTGACTAAACCAACCAATTGTGAAAAGAAGAAAATTTGTACAGAATTCTCTTATGGCAACCCTGGGAGCTTCGGTGACTACCACCGGAGCTTTCGGCTTTGCCGGGAATACGAAAGAGACACCACAGGAAAAACATAAATTCAATCTTAAATACGCCCCTCACGACGGGATGTTTAAACACAATGCCGGGGGGGATATCATCTCCCAGCTCGAATATATGGCGGAGCAAGGCTTTACCGCTTTTGAAGATAACGGTATGACCGGACGCCCTGTCAATGTACAGGAAGCCATGGCCAGAACCATGCAGGACCTGGGTATGGAAATGGGAGTATTTGTCGCCCATAAAATATACTGGACGGAACCAAATCTCACCAGTGGAGACGAGGGGAAAAGAGAAGAATTTCTTGCGGATATACGAAAGTCCGTAGAAGTTGCCAAAAGAGTAAATGCCAAATGGGTTACCGTAGTTCCGGGGTATAAGGATTTCCGGAAGGAACCGGGCTATCAAACGGCAAATGTGGTCGAGTCTCTTAAACAGGCTTCGGGGATACTGGAACCTCAAGGTATAACTATGGTCCTGGAGCCTTTGAATTATATGAATCACCCCGGGCTGTTCCTGGAGAAGTCGGCACAGGCCTATGAGATCTGTAAAGCGGTGAATTCACCTTCCTGTAAGATCCTGTACGACATCTATCATCAACAGATAACCGAGGGGAACCTTATCCCTAATATAGAAGCAAGCTGGAACGAGATCGCCTATTTCCAGGTGGGGGATAATCCGGGAAGGAACGAACCTACGACCGGAGAGATCAATTACAAAAATGTCTTCAAATATATCTATGACAAGGGATTTCAGGGTGTTGTAGGTATGGAGCACGGAAATTCCCGGCCCAACGGAGAGGGAGAACTTGCTGTGATCGAAGCCTATAAGGAGGTAGATAAATTTCTGTAAACTTTTAAAAACTTAAAACAGACCATTTGTTGGTAAGAGCCGGAAACAATAAAGGGAACTACCGGCAGATAGTCTGTTTATTTTTTCTCCCTGTGGAGTATATGCTCCTGCCCCTCTGCCTCGAAGATTATTTTTGTCGGGAAAGACGATGCTTTTTGTGTGGAGGGAAACCAATCCCTGTCTGAAGCAGCCAGTATAAAAAGTCCTTCTTCATCTCCCATAACGGTAAAATGTTCCTGCGGAGGTTGTTTCGGATATATTTTTACCCCGTATTTTTCCGTGATTTCAGATGCAAGACCGGGTACATCATCGGTGACCAGTCCTATTTCACTGATATTGAGTATGGACAGGCCATCAAAGTCGCGATCGGATGCTTTTTTACGGTCATACCGGGTAATGTATTCCAGTATGTTGCCATTGTTATCGCGAAAGTAAAAGGATTTGGCGTTCCACCTGGAGAAATCTGCCATGGTTTCATTGTGTTCCTCTGAAAGGAATAAGATACCTACTTTTCCTTTCATCAGGGAATGGGCCTCTTCCAGCTTGTTGTTGGGAACATCAAAAGCAATATGGTATACCGGTTTTAATTTTTCCGATGTATTAAAAACGAGCAGTGTTTCCCCCGCCTGTATGTGTAGGGATGTATTACCGGAACGGACAGGTAAGCCCATAATGTCAGCATAAAAACCGGCTGTTTCTTCTAAATTATCCGTATTTAAATGTATTTCTTTTAGTTTCATGGCTTATGGGGGAGTGAGTAATTCGTTAGCCTGGGCATAGAGTATAAGAGCAATTGTTTTTCCGTCTTTTATTCTGCCGTCCGTAATCATGGCGATAGCCTCGGTAAAAGGAATTTCCATCACTTCTATTTCCTCGTGTTCACTGGCGAGTCCACCGCCTTCACTTACCCTCATCTCCGGGGAATATTCACCGGTAAAGAAATGAATGATCTCCGTTACTGCTCCGGGTGACATGTATGCTTCGAATATCTTTTGTACCTCCCGGATGCTGTAACCCGTTTCTTCTTCTACTTCCCGTTTGATGCAAGCTTCCGGACTGTCTTCGTCCAACAACCCTGCACATGCTTCTATGAGCATACCGTTTTTATTACCGTTGAGGTAGGTGGGCATGCGGAATTGCCTGGTTAGTACAACACTCTTTCTCTCCCGGTTGTAAAGTAAGATGACAGCTCCGTTTCCACGGTCGTAAACTTCTCTGTGCTGTACCTGCCACTCTCCGTTTCGGTCCAGGTATTCAAAAGTAGCTTTCTTTAAAGTGTACCAGTTATCCGAAAGGATTTCGGTTTCGATATTTCGTATTTCGATATCGTTCATAATGAGAGATTAAATTACAAAAAATTATCCCTCTTTCCATGGGAGGGAAGAGGGATAAGGAATAATGTGTATCCGGAATTTCTCAGAGTGTTCTTAAAAACTCTGCGATTGCCCTTGCTTCATCCTCCGAGAGGTTCTGGTCGAGCATCAGGGTTCCGTTATATTCTTCTACCAGTGCTTTGGCAATAGGATCTTCCTTCTGCATTTCATCCGGGTTGAGCATCATGTTCATAACCCATTCCGGACTTCTGCGCTCATAAATACCCTTGAGACCAGGCCCTATAAATTTCTGATCGGTTTTGTGACAGGCCGTACATTTTACTTTAAAAGCTTCTTCACCTTTGGCGGCCAGACCGTTATCGATATCGCCGAATTTTACTTCTTTAATGGGACCGATACCTTTGTTGTCCAGGTCCACCGGGACTTTGGAGGCCTGAGCTCCCGAATTTCCGGATTTCTTTTCAGTCTGGGTTCTTTCGTAACTGAATTTTTCCTTCTTTTCCTTTTTCTCTCCGCAACCTACCAGCATGACGGCAGTGCCCAATGCCATTGTCAGCAATAATTTTTTCATCTTTTCTGAATTTTTGCCCATGTACCCGGATATAGTTTGGAAATTATCGTGTACTTCTTCCCAAAATCGTTTCCCGGGTAACATTTATTGTTCATCTTGTTTAATACCCTGCCGGAAAAAGGATTACTCGATATTTTGATCCGGCTTTTGAGTTATTTATGGTTTAAGCCACTAATATAGGTAATAAAACAGATTTTGCCTGTCCCTTTTAACATATTTTAGAAACCTTTTTGTGATATTTAAAATATTAACAATGGGGAATTTCATGGCCGGTGGCGGAAGGTTGCCATTGGAGTTGTAATGCTGTGGTAGTGTTACACAAAAGCCTTATATTTACCATAATATTATGCGTGCATAAGATTAAAAGCGAAAATTATGTACTTTAAAGAATTTGATATTCGGTGGAGCGATATGGATGCCAACCGTCACCTGGCCAATTCGGCTTATATCAATTTTATGAGCCATACCCGTATGTCGTTCCTTATTGAAAACGGACTTACCCAGAAGGAACTGGCAAAACATCATATCGGTCCCGTAGTGTTTTACGAACATGTCTATTATTTCAAGGAAGTTTTTGCAGGGAAGCCGATAAAGGTTTCTTTGGAACTTGCCGGGATGAGTGAGGACGGTAGATTTTTTGAATTTCACCATAACTTTTATGACGACAAAGGGAGAAATTTTGCCCGTTGTGAAATGATGGGTGCCTGGATAGATATGAATACCCGAAAGCTTACAGGACTTCCGCCGGAATTCACACATATCCTGGATAGTCTCCCCAGGACCGCCGACTTTAAGGTGCTTACCAAGGAGAGTACCCGTAAATTCGGTAAACAACCAAGAGACCTGGAGGGATAATTGGCCGGTTGTTAGATTCTTAACAACTTATTGTGACAGACACACCAGAAAGCCAAAGAACCCGGGTGTGAAGGTTAACCGGTTGATCCCTAAGCATACAGGGCGGAAAGATATTGCTCCCTGTTACAAAATGCAAGGTAGGCGTCCTTTTCGGGAAGGGAGATCCGTTTTTGGTATACGAACCCCGCCCGTTTGTTGAGCCGGTGTATCTTGTCGTTCCTTACATCGGGTTCCACGATTATTCTTTCTATGGCTTTGTCACTAAACAGAAAATCGAGAATAGTGGTGAATACATGCCATGTAAATGACGGGATCTGACGTTCGGGAGGAGCAACGAGAACATGCATGCCCAGATCGGAGTTCTGCACTTCATAGTGATGTTTCAAGGGGGTGAGTCCCGGGTGGTAACGTTCGAGTAAAAAACTACGTTGTCCGTTAAAATACCCGGTAAAAACCTCGGTATGGTCACTCTGTACCAATTGGTAATAAGCATTTTTTACTTCTTCTATACTTGTGTTCAGCATTTGCCAGTATTTTGCACGGCTGTGGTTGACCCATTGATGAAGGTCTTCACAATCCTGTTCCGGTTCAAAAGGGCGCAGGGAAAATTCCCCGAGGCCCGGAACGGTTTTTTTAAATATACATGGCATGTCTGATATTGAATTTTTCATATACTCCATTACAGTTTATATTTTTATGTATTTCCACTTTTCTGTCCGGAACACGGCTATACAACATAAAGCCAATACAATTTCCGAGGCTACAATAGCACTGAAGATACCCTGTGCCCCAAGGTCAAAGAGAATGGCCAGGATATAGGCCACAGGAAGTTGCACGATATAGAATGTGAGTACGTACAAAAGAGTTACTGTGTTGATCTGCCCTGCCGCGTTCAGCGACCTGGATATTACCATAGTATATCCAAAGAATAAATACGCGATGGTCATATACCGGAGATACAGGGCCGTATGCTGCGCCACTAACGGCTCATCGGTAAACAGGGATACAACCGGGTTTGTGAACAGTAAGAGCGTGAGGGCAACGGCACTTAAAAAGGTCATGTTAAATATTCCGGTCATCCAGACGGATCGTGCTGCCCTTTCCGGCTGGCCTGCTCCGAGATTCTGACCGGTAAGCACCCCAGCCGCATTGGCGATCCCCCAGGCCGGCAGGGCGGTAAACAGGATAATGCGATTGGCAATGACATAACCTGCCAGAGCGTTCTCTCCCAGTAGCGATACCACGGCGATCATAAAAAACCGGCTTGATGCGGGCACCAGGTACTGGGCCGTTCCTGCTGCACCAAGGCGCCATAACTTTTTCATGACCGCTATAACGGGTTTCAACTGTTGTTTTTCAAAAGAAAGTATGCTTTTGTCTTTCCGCAGATACCAGTATTGATATAAGACTGCCGAGAGATTGGCAAACCCGGTTGCCCATGCTGCTCCCGGAAGTCCCAGGGCGGGGACCGGACCGGGGCCAAAGATCAGGACAGCGCACAATACAGCGTTAATAGCATTGCAAAGTAAAAGGGAACGCATGGCCATCACGGCCTGGCCGGCCCCCCGGAATATGGCGTTTATCAATACCCTCAAGATCATGAACAACACACTGCCAAACATGATCTTCGTATAGGTACTTCCTTCCAGGATCAGATTGTCCGATGCCCCGGCAAACTTCAGTATGTTTTTGTGAAAGATCATTCCGGCTATACTGAATAAAAGTGCAATGAATATGCCCGAATAAATGGCCTGGACTGCTGCGGAGCCGGCTTCTTTCCCTTTCTTTTCCCCGATTCTCCTGGAGATCAGAGCTGTTGCCGCAATACCAAGACCCACGGCCACCGAATGGAACAGGATGATCACTGAATTGGTGATACCCGATATGGTAACGGCGCCTTCTCCCAGGCTGCTTATAAAAAAGAGGTCTACTATGACAAACAGGGATTCCAGTCCCAGTTCCATCATAGAAGGAAAAGACAATAAAAAAGTAGCCCGGGCCACGTTGCCGGAAGTGAAGTTCTTTTCCGTGCCCCGGATAGCTGTTTTAAATAAACTGAACAGGGATTGAATTTTTAAGAGCATGCCTTTACGATTTATGGCAGGGTGGGTTTTTCTGTACGAAGAATGTTTATACTGTCTGCCCCGAACTGTTGAAAGGCGATCCGCTCTTCTGCCGGGTATACTTGCCGGCCGGCAATGCTGTTGATAATCCTTGAGTTACGGTAGGCGCCCATTCCCAGGTCCGGGGTCACGAAACCGTGAGTGTGCAATTCCGCATTCTGAACGTATATTTCGTTATGGTCGCGGTCTATGGTATAGTTCCTGCCTACATCGTATTTCCCCTCACGGTTCCACTGAATGCGGCTGGAAACGGGCTCCAGGAATTCCGGCACGCGGTAGGTGTAGCCTGTAGCCAGTACAAGTCCTTCGGTGGCAAAAAGGTATTCCTTTTCCTGTTCTGTATGGTAGAGTTCCAGTGTAAACTGGTTTTTCGTATACGTGGCGTTCCGGCATTCGGCATTGGTCATCAGGGATGTTTTTAGCGGGGAGGCCAGGCGCTTGGTATATAGCAGGTCATATATATCGTTGATGAGGTCGGTATTGATGCCTTTGTACAGGTGCTTTTGGCGGGATAGCAGTTTTTGTTTCTTTTCGTAGGGGAGGTCATAGAAATAATCGACGTAGTCCGGGGACGTCATTTCCAGTGTCAGTTTGCTGTATTCCAGGGGGAAAAATCGCGGGGAGCGGGTTATCCAGTGCAGTTCGTATCCGTAGCGGTCTGTTTCCTGGAGCAGGTCGTAGTATATTTCGGCAGCGCTTTGGCCGCTTCCCAATACGGTAATGGACCTTTTGTCTTGTAATTCGTGCTTGTGGTCCAGGTATACGGAGGAGTGGATAGCTTTATCGCGGATACCTTCACAACCTTTCGGAACAAACGGAACCGTGCCCGTACCGAGAACCAGTTTTTTGGCCAGACAGCTTTTTACTTCACCTGTTTTTGTGCATTGCGATATCACTTCGTAACATTCTTCCGAAGCATTGAACCGCACTTCCCGGACCCTGGTGCCAAACCGGACGTTGGGTAACCGCTTTGCTACCCACTGGCAATACTGGTTGTATTCATTGCGGAGCAGAAAGAAGTTTTCCCGGATATAGAAGGGATATATCTTTTTGTTTTGTTTGGCATAATTCAGAAAACTGAACTCACTGGTGGGGTCTGCCAGGGTTACCAGGTCTGCCAGAAAGGGCACTTGTAACCTGGAATCCTCCAGTAACATGCCGGGATGCCAGTTAAAACCCTCTGCCTGGTCCAGGAACATGCCGGATATGTCCTTTACGGGGTGCAGTAATGCGGCGAGTCCCAGATTGAATGGGCCTGTGCCTATGCCAATAATGTCGTATTTGTCTTTGTTTTGCATGACGTGTTTGTTTCGTACGGTATTTAAGTTTAAGTGCGGAGCCGGGAGAATAAGATCAGTTGTTATACGTGTCTCCAAAGTTCGATCTGTCCGTAAACTAAAGGCTGGAATGCCCGACGGCAACGGGTTCGGGATACGGTTCTTCCTCTTTATATGCTGCACCACAGGTTTTGAGGATGTCCAGTATGCTTCGGATATCCTTTTCCGTAGTGATCGGGTTTAGCAGGGTGAACTTGAGATGGAACTTTCCGTCAACCCTGGTGCCCGCTACCAGGGCCTTTCCTTCTCCGAACGCTTTATTTTTAATATACTGGTTTAATTTGCAGATATCACGAATGTAGCGATGTTCGGGAGTGTACCGGAAAAGCAGTACACTTATATCCGAATGGGTTAGCAGTTCCAGTTCCGGGTCCTTTTCAATGATCCGGGCGGCTTGTTTGGTAGTATGGATAATGGTATCTATGTAACCCCCGAGCTTTTCCTTACCGAGCAGGCGAAGGGTGAACCAGAGTTTCAGGGCGTCAAAACGGCGTGTGGTCTGGGAAACGGATTTGTTGACCTGTGCCGGGAACTCTTCGTAGTCCTGATCTTCAGGGTTCAGATAATCGGCGTGGTGCTTAATGATGTGCAGGTCATTTTTGTCCCGCACCACTACGGCACTGCTGCTCACAGGCTGAAAGAAGGATTTGTGGTAGTCTATGGTAACAGAGTCTGCGAGTTCTATGCCGTTTAAGAGATGCCTGTACTGGGAAGTAAGCAGCAAACAGCTACCGTAAGCGGCGTCCACGTGAAACCACAGGTCGTACCGCGATGCGATCTCTCCGATCTGTTCCAGGGGGTCTATATTCCCGAAATCGGTAGTCCCGGCCGTGGCTACAATGGCAATGGGAATATTGCCTGCGCCTATTTCTTGTAACAAGGCTTCTTCCAGTGCCCCGGGATCCATACGGAAACGGTGGTCTGTGGGAACCTCTACAACGGCTTGTTCGCCCAAACCGAGAAGGGAGGCGTTCTTCAGGTTGCTGAAGTGTGCCTTTTCCGAGACAAAAATACGAAACCTTGATGCCTGTGGCGGGTTCCCGGATCGTTTGACCGAATGACGGAGTTTTTTGCGGGCATAATGGTCACGGGCCAGCAAAAGGCCGGTGAGATTACTTTGTGTTCCACCCGAGGTGAATACCCCATCGGCATCCGGACCGAACCCTATCTGCCCGGTGGTCCACTGTATGAGTTTTTGTTCCATGAGAGTACCGCCTGCGCTTTGGTCCCAGGTGTCGAGCGACGAATTGATGGCGCTTATGAGGACTTCTGCCGCAAGTGCGGGAATCACCACGGGGCAGTTGAGATGAGCAATGTAGTGGGGTAGGTGAAAGGCAATGGCATGGTCCGTATAAAGTCGTTGCACTTCCTTCAGAAGCTGGTCGCAATCCTCCAGGGGCGTATCCATATCTATCCCTGAAAATTCTGCGTGGAGTTCAGCCGGTGTAACCCCGCTGAAAGGCTTCTGTTTTTGGCGCAGAAAATCCAGCACTGCCTGTTTGGCCTGGTCTATCGCTTCGGTATAGGATGCCGAGGAATCTTTGCAAAAGATGTCTTTAAAAGTTTCAGGATAGAGCCCGGTGGCAAGAACATCGGGCCCGGAAAGTTCAGGATAGGATTTTTTTTCTATCATAGCTTTAATGTTGGTTATACAATACAGATTTAGGGCACTGGAACGGATATATTTTTAGGAAACCAGAGAATGCGGATATATGCCTTATAAGGTCTGATGGTATCCGATCTGAAGGTTTTCCGGGATTTTCCGTACCGGAAACAAAAAGCTAAATTATTATTGCTATTTAGTCTAAATAATATTATTTTTGCTGATGCAAATGTATATATTTAGACTAAATAAAAATAGATTTAAACAAAAAAATATGGAAATATGAGGAATACCCTCCGCCCCGAAGAAACTGTGAACCACCTGCAACCCGCCATATGGGATAGGGTTAACCGGTTGCACTTGAGAAAGATAATTTCGGAATTCGCCCATGAATGTCTTTTGGAACCTGAGCAGTTAGGTTCGGAAGATGGCTGGGGTATATACCGGCTCCATGCCGGGGACTTTGCTGTAGAATACCACTTCCGTGCCAGGATACTGAGCCTGGACCAATGGTATATCGCTCCCGATTCCATGGAAAAAAGGATAGATGGAAAGGAAGCTCCTCTGGATTCCATCGAGTTTATCACGGAGTTTAAGGATGTGCTGGGTTTTGATGATAAGGTCCTGCCTGCATACCTGGAAGAGGTAGCGAGTACCCTTTACGGCGGTTGCTATGTGCACTCTTTGCAGGGGCCTACGGCAAAGGAGCTTACCCGGGCCGGATATCAGGAAGTGGAACATGCCATGATAGCGGGCCATCCCTGTTTTGTTGCCAACAACGGTCGTATCGGTTTTGATGCGGACGATTACCGGAAATATGCTCCCGAGTCTGCCGCTCCTCTTTCACTGATATGGCTTGCCGGTCACAAGGATAAACTGGAATTTACTTCGGTACAAGACCTGGATTATGAAAAACTGATGCTGGAAGAACTCGGTAGGGAGACCAGGACAAAGTTTGATGAAATATTGATACGGGAAGGCCTCGATCCGGAACAATATTTCTTTATACCCGTACATCCCTGGCAGTGGTTCAACAAGCTGTCGCATATTTTTGCAGCTGATATAGCCGCGAAATATCTTGTCTGCCTGGACTATGGCCCGGACAAATACCTTCCGCAGCAATCCATCCGGACATTTTTTAATGTCAGCCATCCGGAAAAACACTATGTCAAGACCGCATTGTCCATTCTCAACATGGGTTTTATGCGGGGATTGTCTCCCTACTTTATGCGTACTACACCGGCCATAAACGAATGGGTGGCGAATATTGTAGAAAAGGACGATTACCTGGAAGAAAAAGGTTTTACCATACTAAAGGAAGTGGCTACGGCAGGCTATACCAATACGTATTATGAAGATGCTCTGCGATCGGACAGCGCTTACAAAAAAATGTTGTCTGCTCTTTGGCGGGAGAGTCCTGCGAAGAAGACAGAGCCGCATCAACGCCTCATGACCATGGCCTCCCTGCTGCATGTAGACATGTACGGAACTGCCCTGTTGCCGGAACTCATAGACGCGTCCGGGTTAAGTGTTTCCGATTGGCTGAAGAACTACCTGTCCTGTTACCTGAGCCCGCTTCTGCACTGTTTTTACACCTATGACATTCGCTTTATGCCCCATGGAGAGAATATCATACTGGTACTGGAAAACAACGCGCCTGTTAAAGTGATACTGAAAGATATAGGAGAAGAAGTTGCGGCCGTTAACTGGCAGGATACATTGCCCGGAGAGGTAAAGCGGGTGGGCATTCAGGTTCCCGAAGCGTTAAAGGTCCTTTCTATTTTTACACAGATATTCGATTGTTTTTTCCGCTTTCTGGGGCAGATCCTCGTGGAGCATTGCGATTATGAGGAAGATCGGTTCTGGGAGTTGGTAGCGGCATGTGTACAGGAATACGAGCAAAGATTCCCCGAACGGGAGGAAAAGTACCGTGCCTGCGACCTGTTTGCTCCCGAAATGGTAAAGACCTGTCTGAACCGGCTGCAAATACGGGATAACCAAAAAATGATGGATAATACCGATCCCTTTAAGAAACAACAGTTTGCAGGAACTCTGAAAAACCCTCTTGCAGCATTCAGGACAAGTACCGTTTAATTTTTCAACAAGAACTTAACCATGATACAAGAATTTTTGTCCCCGGGGAAAGCCGTTTCCCACATTACACCGGCCGTATGGGCCAAAGTTAACCGTCTGCACCTGTGCAAAGCCATTTCGGAGTTTGCCCATGAAGGGATCGTTATCCCGGAACAACAGCATGAAAGCGAAGGCTGGGGCCATTATGTTTTAAAGGCCGGACAGTATAATGTACAATATTGTTTCCGGGCAAAGCAGGGATACCTGAATCATTGGCTTATAGACAAGGACTCCCTCGAAAAATATACCGGGGGGCAACCGGACAAGCTCGATTCTCTTCGTTTTGTCATAGAGTTCAGGGAAGCGATGGGAATAGACGAAGAATCGTTGCCCGTGTATATGGAAGAAGTGAGCAGTACACTTTGCGGAAGCGCGTATATGCACATGCAGAACCCGGTGAGTTCCGAAGATCTCGTCCATGCCGGTTACCAGGAGATAGAGCGGGCCATGACCGGGCATCCCCGTTTTATTGCCAACAATGGCCGTATAGGTTTTGACGAGGCCGACTACCGAAACTACGCTCCCGAAGCTGCAGAACCCTTTTCGCTGATCTGGGTGGCGGGACACCGGGAAAGGGCGGCGTTTACCAGTATAGCACCTTTGACCTACGAGGAACTCCTGGTACAGGAACTCGGGGAGGAGTTGCTGGGATTGTTCCGGAAATTACTCGTAAAAAAAGGATTGGACCCGGACGATTATATTTTTATGCAGGTACATCCCTGGCAGTGGTACAATAAACTGGCCATTGTCTTTGCTCCGGATATTGCCTCTTGCCGACTCGTATATCTCGGCCAAGGGAGGGACAGGTATCTCCCCCAACAATCTATCCGTACCTTTTTTAATATCAACAACCCGGATAAATTCTATGTAAAAACCGCACTTTCCATATTGAATATGGGGTATGTGCGGGGCCTGTCGCCCTATTTTATGCGTACCAATCCGCCGATAAGCAAATGGGTAGAGGAACTGGTGGAAAAGGACGACTACTTCAAGGAAACCGGTTTTTGTGTACTCCGGGAAATTGCCGGCGTAGGATATACCAACAGAAACTCGGAAAGAGCAACTAAGGAAGACAGTCCCTACAAAAAAATGCTTTCCTGCCTGTGGCGGGAAAGCCCTCTGTCCAAGCTAAAGGAGGACCAGCGGTTGATGACTATGGCCGCCCTGTTACACGTGGATACGGCGGGTGTGGCTTTGCTCCCGGAACTCATCCGGGCTTCCGGCCTGGACACGGACAACTGGCTAAAGAACTATCTCCACTGCTATATGAGTCCCCTGCTGCATTGTTTTTACAGCTATGATCTGGTTTTTATGCCCCACGGGGAAAACCTTATCCTGGTCTTGGAAAACCATGTCCCGGTACGGGCCATTATGAAGGATCTGGGAGAAGAAGTGTCCGTAATGAACAACGGGGAAAACCTTCCGGAAGAGATAAGGCGTATCGCTGTAGACGTTTCGGATGAGGAAAGAACACTTCCTCTGTTTACCCAGTTGTTCGATTCTATTTTCCGGTTTATAGCGGCCATACTCCTGGAGCATACCGGATACCCGGAGGAAAGGTTCTGGAAGCAGGTTGCAGAATGTATACACAACTATTACCTGGCACATCCGCAACTGGCGGAAAAAACCCGGAAATACGATCTTTTTACCGCCGAGATCAGTCCCGATGCCCTGAATCGCCTGCAATTGCGGAACAACAGGCAATTGCGAAACAGGACAAATCCTTTTAAGGTACAGTACATCGGAAAAGTAGCCAACCCCGTGGCTCACTTTAAGAAGATAAATACCAAGAACGCTTAACCACACTTGTGCTATGGACAAAAACTAAAACCAAACAAAATTAATGTAAGAAACTATGAGATCATTTCTAACCTTACCTGGTAACACTTTTGTGAAATCCTGTGTATGTATCATAGCCCTGTACTTTTGCACGGTAGACGGATATAGCTGTCCCTTGCAGGATACCGGGCAGATAGAAGGGACGGTATCCACTCCCGACGGAGAGGTTATTCCCTTTGCTACAGTAGGTATTTCCGGTGGAAAGCAAACACAGGCCGACGAAAACGGCAAATACACATTAAAAGGAATTCCTGCGGGAACTTACACACTCCTGGCAAGCTATTTCAACAGTACGTCAAACCCGAAAGAAGTGGTCTTGGGGGAAGGGGAGGTACTGGAAGTCGGCCTTGTGCTGGAAGAATATACCCAGGCCCTGAACGAAGTGTTGCTGGTGGGGGACAAATACAGGAAACTGTCCCGAAAAGCAAGTGAATACGTGGCCCGTATGCCCCTGGAATATATGGAAAACCCCCAGGTATATAATGTGGTGGACAAAGAGCTCATCCGGGAACAGATGGCCCTTACTCTGGAAGAGGCATTTATCAATATACCCGGAGCAGCCCCTGCCAAAACCGGTGCGGGAATGCCGGCCTTTTTCTCCCGCGGATTTCTGACCACCGATAATTTCAGGAACGGGATGGCAACCTCCCTGCGGACCACCGTAGACCTGGCCATGGTAGAGCGGGTAGAGACCATTAAAGGGCCGTCTTCGACCTTGTTCGGAGGGACTCTGACTTCTTTCGGAGGGGTGGTCAACTATGTTACCAAAAGACCTTACGAAGAATTTGGAGGAGAAGTTTCTTACCAGCATGGCAGCTGGGACCTGAGTCGTCTCACAGCGGATGTAAATGCGCCACTCACCGAAGACAAATCGGTCTTATTCCGTGCCAATACTGCGGTACAACGGGAAAATTTCTTCCAGGACCAGGGCTATGCGAATACCTATCTCTTTGCTCCCAGCCTGGTTTACAGGTATTCGGACAAATTAACCTTTACCGTAGAAGCCGATTTTCAGGTGATTAAAGGGACGTCCTATGCCGGGTGGAACATCACCGGAGACCTGGATGCCAAAAACGTGAAAGATCTGGGGCTCGATTATGACCGTTCCCTGATAAACAATTCCCTGGCCAGCAATCGAAGTTCTAATAATATCCTCATACAGGCTGATTATGAAATATCGGAAAACTGGACTTCCCAGACCAAATTCGCCTGGGGGAACGGGGCATATGACAACCTTTATAATTTTATTAATTCATGGACTGCGAATGACACGGTTTCACGTACCATAGGAGTATATGTTCCGGATAAGGGAAGCCGAACGCAGTTACAACAAAATTTCACAGGCGATTTTAAACTGGGCAATATGAGGAACAGGCTTCTTCTGGGACTGGATTATATGGCAGATTACCGCGATGTTCGTTACCGGGGAATACCCATAGATAAAGTAGATATCCACTCACCCGCGCCGGAAGTCAATAGGAATACCTTAGACAACTTAATAGGGGACCTCTCCATATCTTCTGTCCTGATAAAGCAACATTCTTACAGCGCTTATGTTTCCGATATACTGGATGTTACCGACCGGTTGATGGTGATGGGTAGTCTTCGTGCTGACAGATTCGTAAAAAAGAATGCCTGGTCCGGCCCCGATGATTTTGATCAACTGGCTTTTTCGCCCAAATTCGGCCTGGTTTTCCAGCCGGTAAAAGAAAAAGTGTCGGTTTTTGCGAATTACATGAACGGATTTAAAAACCTGGACAACGTAATATACCCCGATGGAAACAGCTCTGATTTTAAACCGCAACAGGCTAACCAATGGGAAAGTGGGGTTAAAGTAAATCTTTTTGGAAATAAGCTGAGCGCTACCGCGAGTTATTATGACATACAGGTAAGTGATGCCCTGTATACGGAAATGAGAGAGGTAGAGAATTTAGACGGTCCGCAACCTTTCCGGGTACAGGGAGGAAAACAGCGGAGCAAAGGAGTGGAGGCGGAAGTGATAGCCAACCCCTTTCCCGGGTTTCACCTGGTAGCGGGATATAGCTATAACGATAACGAATATACGGAGGGAGATGCTGGTATTATTGGTAAGAGGACGGTTGGAGCCCCGGAACAGGTGACCAATTTCTGGGCCAGTTATACCGTACTTCAGGGTTCGTTACAAGGCTTTGGTGTCGGTGCGGGAGGTCAGATCGTTTCGGATGTGTATGCCGATAGCGCCAATGAATATACCTTGCCATCCTACACCAAGCTTAACGCTACCCTGTTTTACACGCAATCCAAATATCGTATTAGCCTGAAACTGGATAACCTGCTGGATGAGGAATACTGGATCAGCGACGGGTTTTATTTCAGGCCGCAGAAACCCCTGAACTTTATTGCGGGTATAAGTTTTATGTTCTAAATATACCCGCAACACATGATTGTCCCCAAAGAATCCGGAACTACAAGACCGCTTAACCTGTTGATTGGGGTGGTAATGTCCCTGGCGATCCTGGACCATACGAGATTATTTTTCCATTTCTGGAATACCGATCCGTATGGTCCGGAAGCCGCCCCTTTTTTATTTTTTACCAGGTTTGTTTCTCATTATTTTGCCCCGGCAGTATATTTGGTTACGGGGATTTCGGTCTACCTGGCCGGTAGGAAAAGATCCGGGGACCGGCTTTTCCGCCATTTACTTTTTCTGGGAGCAGGCTTTCTTGTGCTGGAACTGGTGCTGGACAATTTTTCCTGGACCTTCGATATTTACTATCGCACGGTGGGACTGTTTATTTTTGGCGGTCTTGGCCTTTGCATGATCATTCTCTCCTTTTTGATATACCTTCCGGTAAAATGGCTCATCTTAATAAGTGTTGTTATAATCGGGATGCATCATGTTCTGGACGGTATCCGAATGGAAGGCACTACACTTTTATCCGTTATTTGGTATGTTCTTCATCAACATAAGATCTTCCTTATCGGGGAAAGGGTTTTTGTCATAAATTACACGGTGCTTCCCTGGTTGGGCGTTATGATACTTGGGTATGTGTCGGGGCCTTTATATTCGGAAGGATATTGTTGTAAAAGAAGGAGAAAGTGGTTATTTTACCTCGGTATGGGGGCAGTTGTTCTTTTTTTGCTGTTGCGAAGTATTCATGTGTATGGGGACCCCAATTCCTGGGTTTTTCAAAAGGGATCGATCCGCACTGTAATGTCCTTTTTTCATCTTACCAAATACCCGGCCTCTCTCGATTTTCTGTTGATAACCCTGGGGCCTATATGCCTTTTCTTGTTTGCTGTGGATAAGATAAAAAACAATCGACTGGTCACCTTTTTTACCATTTTTGGTAAAATGCCTGTGTTTTGTTATCTTTTCAGTACATTTTTTATTCATTTTTCGGCAGCCTTTGTACTTGGTATGCGAGGTAAGGACTGGAAAGATATGATCATTATACCTGCCTCCTACGGGAGTGACAGTCCGTTAAAAGATTACGGATACAGCCTGGGGTCGGTGTATTTCATCTGGTTGGGGGTAATGTTGTTATTGTATTTCCCCCTACACTACCTCCAAAGAAGAAAAAGGAACTTCCTGTGGGGAGGATAATATCAATAACTCTCCGGGAGTAACTGCTCGCAGGACCTGTGGCTATAGGGCAAGTTCATGAAATCATATATTATTGGTGATTTTTTAATAGGAAAAAAATATTTTCTCTATTATTCCGTATCTTTACGTGACAATGCAAAAAAAAGTCAAATCTAATTATAGGAATCGTATTTTGGGAACTTTAACGGACTTTGCTTCCTTAAAGAAGTTCTTTAAGATCATATCACCACCCTAATATTGTTATAAGAGTTTGTTTAAACTGGTTTCATCCCGATAATATCGGGAGGTTAAAAATGCCTTTTTGCCCCATAGCTACGGCTATGCTCCCGATAGTCATCGGGATCAAAAAAGCTTTCATATGAAACAGGGTGGGGCGTATAAAATAATCCTGTGGGTTATTTTAGCAAATGAACCAGACGCCGCAAGGGTATTTTTCACTTTAATCAAACCAATTTAAACAAGCTCTAATATCTTTTCGGAAGCCTGTCCCGCAATGGGACAAAAGCGGGAGTTTTTTATTCTGTTACAATTTTATCTACAATCCAAAAGTATTTCTGTACTATGACATTTGTTATTTATAATCCCAATCAAAAACTGTCTGATGACCAAAAACAAGAGGTGGCGGATTTTTTGCATACGCATCTCGAAAATTACGGAGATGAGAAAAAGGACATTCTCGCTGCTGTTGATTATGCGATGAGAGATGTTATACCTTCTATGGGAGGGTTTGTCCTTGTAGCCAAAGAGAATAAAGAGATTGTCGCCGCAACAGTAATAAACAGTACGGGAATGAAAGGGTATATTCCCGAAAACATACTGGTGTATATTGCTACGCATAAAGATAAAAGAGGAGAAGGCGTCGGGAAAGAGCTCATGCAAAAAGCTATGGAGCTTGCCGATGGCAGTATTGCCCTTCACGTTGAGCCTGACAATCCGGCCAGACATCTATACGAAAAACTGGGATTTGTAAATAAATACCTTGAAATGCGCTTCACCAAAAAATAGGGCATGAGCTTTATTGACGTTGTTATTTTTGTTGCCTACATCATAGGAGTTATGATCGTGGGGTGGTATTACTATCTCAAAAATGAGAACAATGAGGACTATTATGTAGGTGGGCGTAATATGAGTAGTGTGCATGTGGGACTCTCTGTGGTTGCCACAGATGTAGGAGGAGGTTTTTCCATTGGCCTGGGAGGCCTTGGGTTTGTAATGGGGATATCCGGTTCGTGGATGCTCTTTACTGGTTTGGTAGGGGCGTGGCTGGCAGCAGTATTCCTCATTCCGAAAGTGATAAAAATGGGACACCTGCACAAATTACTGACCTTCCCTCAACTATTGCAAAGATTTTACGGTAAAAATGTAGCTTTTCTGGCTGGTATTATCTCTTTCGTCGGTTATCTCGGTTTTACCTCTTCCCAGCTTTTGGCCGGGGCCAAACTGGCTACCGGAACATTCCCGGCTTTAAGTATGGACAATGCTCTTATAATTATGGGAATAGTGGCTGTGGCATATACTGTTGCAGGAGGAATTAAGGCGGTTATTTATACCGATACCTTCCAGTGGATGCTCCTTATGGGAGGACTTATATGTATAGGAATACCGATGGCTTACATAAAACTTGGCGGGATGTCGGCGATACGCGAAAGTTTACCCGGTGAATTTTTCAGTTTTTTCAACCTGAGCTGGGTACAATTTATCAACTGGCTGGTAACTATTGTCCCCATCTGGTTTATTGGGATGACCCTGTACCAACGGATATTTTCCTGTAAAGACGAAAAAACGGCAAAGAAAGCCTGGTATATTGCCGGTCTGTTCGAATACCCGGTAATGGCTTTTATGGGAGTGTTGCTCGGTCTCTTTGCACGGGTGGCTGCCGACGCGGGAATGTTTGTCGAATTCGATTATGCTACGGGAGAGGCCATGGCAGAAACCGATCCGGAAATGGGCTTGCCGTTGCTCTTGCGTTCCATTCTGCCCGTAGGATTAACCGGGCTGATGATGTCCGCCTATTTTTCGGCAATAATGTCTACGGCAGACAGTTGCCTGATGGCAGCTTCGGGGAATTTTGTCACCGATATTCTGGGCCTGAAAAGTACCGATAGTAAAGTGATCCGGATATCACAGGGCATAACCCTGGTCATAGGAATCCTGGCTATTCTTATCGCTTCGCAGATGGAAAATGTACTTACCCTGATGCTTAGTTCCTATGCATTCATGGTTTCCGGACTTTTTGTCCCTGTCCTTGGCATGCTTTTCGCTCGGACGGTAAAATCTGCCGCAGCCCTCGCTTCCATGTTGGTAGGTGGGTGCAGTACGTTGATTTTTAGTATATTTACTATTCCTGTCCCCTTTGGTTTTGACCCGATCATTATAGGGATTTTATCCTCCGGGCTGGTGTTCCTGGCAGTTAACCGTAAGTGAAATGGCATATCTGAAACTGAATACACGTGCTTTAAAATACAATTTCCTCTTCCTGGAGGATCTCTTTGGAAGCCATAACAAAGATTGGGGAGTGGTGACCAAGCTCTTGTGTGGTAATAAACTTTTCCTGGAAGAAGTTATAAAACTTCATCCCGACTGTATCTTCGATTCCCGTCTCAGTAACCTGGCCATGGTAAAAAAAATTAACCCGAAAATAAAAACCGGGTATATAAAACCACCGCCAACCCGGAGTATAGAAAAATTGATAGAAGTGGCAGATGTAAGCTTCAATACCCAGTTTGAAACTATAAAAATGATAGACCGGTATGCAGGAAAGATGGGTAAAGTACACCAGATAGTTATTATGATAGAGATGGGAGACCTCCGCGAAGGAGTAATGAGAGAGGATTTTGTAGATTTTTACGCGAAAGTGTTCGACCTGGAAGCGGTGGAAGTAATGGGAATTGGCGCTAACCTGAACTGTCTCAACGGAATTATGCCTTCGCATGATAAGCTCATCCAGTTGAGTTTATACGAACAACTTATAGAAGCGAAGTTCAATAAAAAGATTCCGTGGGTATCGCTCGGAACCTCGGTAACTCTGCCATTATTGCTCAAAAACCTCGTTCCGGAAGGGGTTAACCATTTTCGTGTAGGAGAAACCCTGTTTTTCGGTAATGATCTATTGGAGGATTCCCCCATGGAGGGAATGAAACAAGATGTCTTTATGCTGTATGCGGAAGTACTGGAAGTTATGGAAAAACCAACCAATCCCACCGGGTATGTAGGTTCCAATGTAGCTGGGGAAACGCCGGTTTTTGAAATAGAAGACTATTCGGAAACCAGTATACGGATTTTGGTGGACATCGGTATACTTGATATCGAAATAAAAAGCATAAAACCTCTTTATGAAGAATATCATCTCGAAGGGGGAAGCTCTGATATGATAGTTCTGGATGTAGGTAAGAATAATCACAATATCAGGGTAGGCGATATGGTGCCCTTTCATATTAACTATATGGGAGCCCTGCGCCTTCTCAATTCGAAGTATATCGAAAAACGTCTGGAATAAACGATAGAAATACTATATTTTTATGGAGCTGGTACTTCTTCGTCGTTTTGTTCTTCTTCTATGAAATCCAGGGAAAATACCGAGGTCACCTTCCACAGTTCTACAATCTCGTCTGTTGCCATTCGCATTTGAGGAGAAATCAGTTTTTTATCATTGATAAGGTGTAGAAACCCGGGGAAATTGGGATCGGGTTCCACCCGGTTGATGAAGATACCCTTGATTTTACTTATCAGCACATAAATATGTCCGCTGACAATGGAATTCGTGTTTTTTACGTATTCCCCTACCACAAAATCACCGTCTTCCAGTCTTGGAGACATACCGGAACCGATAATCTGGAATGCCCGGATTTTCTTCCCCGAAATAAACGGGAAATCAAATCTCGGAAGCGAATTGATAAAAAGCGGATCTCTCAAATTGTTTACATAGGGGTAATACACTTCCCTGGGAACCACCAGAAAGCCTTTTTTGCTATCGGTCTCCAAAAGAGAAAGCGCTTTTTGGCTGAAAAACAGTTTGTTTATGTCCAGGCGATAATTGTAACATGCAGTGAGTACCTTTTTATAATCCAGGGTGTTCCTTTTTTTCCAGGTAGAAAGTGTATTGGGTTTTATACCCAGGACCTCCGAAAGTTCAACATCGGTCCGGATTCCGATGAGCTCCTTGAGCCTTTTTAACAAAGCCGTAGTTTCCGTGAGGATTTTTGTGCTATTCTCTGGCATTAAAACAGTATTCATGGGGTAGTTTGATTAAAGGCCATCCACACAAACATATTATGTGTAATGACATGTTAGTTGTTTGGTACTTGGAAACGTACAGTAAGTAAGGGGCAATTCAAAGATAACTATTTTTTGCTATTTGTCTATCCGGTAACTATATGCCGTGTCGGTTACTCTTGAGATAAACACATTTTTTACCATAATCGATAATGGCTTTGGCCTTTTTCAGTATGTCCGCACCAATGATGCCGTGTACGGGAAGAGAATCGTGTTGTATCAGGGCTTCGTTGACATGAGAGAGATTGAACAGCACCAGCTTTACCTTGTCTTTGCTCCACGGACCAATGGTAAGTATATTCCGTTTGGACATCCGTGTCTCCATATTGTTAGCCCCGGCTCCGGCTGCTTTTATCTGTGAATCTTCTGTGTTTAAGTTGAAATGTTCGGCACAATCTACCCCTACACATGTGCTGGACGCCCCGGTGTCCAGTATAAAGCGCCCTTCAACACCGTTTATCTTGGCTTGTATTTCAAAGTGATTCGTGTTGGTTAACACCAGTGGAACCTTAACGAATCCTTTTTCGCCGAGGAAAGTCTTTAAACTTTTCATACGCTGTTTTTTCGATTTAAAGTACGGGGCGATCTGTGATTTTTTTTCCGTTCCCTTTATTGTTGTGAGACGGGTCTTTTTAAAAATTTGTGCAAAGATAGCTTTAATGTTTTTATTTTTGCCTCATGATGGTAACAGATACGCACACACATTTATATAGCGAAGCTTATGACGAGGATCGCAACGAGATGATACAACGAGCCCTCGATGCGGGGGTTAAACGCTTTTTTGTGCCTGCTATAGACTCCACGTATACGGAGGGAATGCTGCAACTGGAAAAAGATTACCCGGACCATATTTTCCTGATGACGGGACTGCATCCCACGCATGTAAAGGAGAACTATAAGGAAGAACTGGCCCATGTAGAATATATGCTGCATACACACAAATTTTACGCAGTGGGAGAAATAGGGGTGGACCTCTATTGGGACAAAAGTTACCTTCAATTACAACAGGAAGCCTTTCGGTATCAGATAAAGCTTGCCAAAAAGCACCGGTTACCCATTGTTATACATTGCAGGGATGCCTTTGATGAGGTTTTTGAAATACTGGAAGAAGAAAAAGGAGAGGGGCTCTTTGGTATTTTTCACTGCTTTACCGGAAACAGGGAGCAGGCCGAACGTGCGATATCCTATAATATGAAATTGGGTGTCGGAGGAGTGGTAACCTTTAAGAACGGAAAAATAGATCGTTTTCTGGAAGAAGTGAATATCCGGAATATCGTCCTGGAAACAGATGCACCTTACCTGGCACCTGTGCCTTATCGCGGCAAACGTAACGAAAGTGCGTATGTTATTAACGTTCTGCGGAAACTGAGCGATATTTACGGGCTTTCCGAAGAAGAGATCGCAAAAATTACCACGAAGAACGCAAGTGATGTTTTTGGAGTCTGAAGTAAATGCTTTAGAAACCGTGACATGTAAATTTTAAATATCTCTCAGACGGTTAAGTCAATAAATTTTTGTTCATTTGCCCGATGTGCTTAAATTTGTTACCGGTTCCGAACAGTTGTTTGTCATGAAGTTGATATCGCTGTATTTCATTGTCTTGTCGTTGTGGAGGGAGTCCTGTTCTGTATTTAAAGAATTAATCATTGGATAATTATAAAGAAATTCGTCCTTATCTGGACAGTGAAGTAAACGGAGCTCTTAAAGAGTACAAGGATCATCCTATGATCCGGGCATTGCTCTATTTTACTTTCCCGGACAAGACGCAGGAAGAAATAGAAGGAGTGCTGGATTCCTGCCATTCCGTAAGTGACTTCCAGGCAAAAGTAATATATCAAAGCGTTCGCAATGTTCTGGAAAAAAGTTCGGAAGGGCTCTTTACTACGGGGTTTGAAAAATTAAAACCCGATACTTCCTATCTTTTTATATCCAATCACCGTGATATAATAATGGATACTTCTTTGCTCAATGTGGCCCTGATGGAAAACAACCTGGTAATGACCGCATCGGCAATAGGGGACAACCTGGTACACAAACCGTTTCTGCTGGCCTTGTCCAAACTCGTCAGGAATTTTCTTATCCAGAGGGGGCTTACACCCCGGGAAATGCTCCAAAGTTCCAGGAAAGTTTCCGGTTATATAAAACATTTGCTAGAGGAAGAAAACAGGTCTGTGTGGATCGCCCAGAGAGAAGGACGTACAAAAGACGGTAATGACCGTACACAGCAAGGAGTGTTGAAGATGCTGGCGCTGGCCGGTGATGAAAAGGAGATCATGGATTATTTTAAAAAACTGCGCATAGCTCCCGTTTCCATATCTTATGAATACGACCCTACCGACCTTTTGAAAATGCCGGAACTCCTGGCAAGGCATTACGATATGGAATATGTAAAAACCAGTAACGAAGACTTTAACTCCATACTTAAAGGTGCATTGGGACAAAAGAAGCGTATTTGTATACATGTAGGGGAGGTGCTGGATACGGAGCTGGATAAGATACGAAACAGTGGCGAACCAGTGAACAAGCAGTTTCAGATGCTGGCGGACCGGATCGACGAGCAGATCCATAAAAACTATCGCCTGTGGCCCACCAATTACCTGGCATACGACCTGTTGCATGGAACCGAACAGTTTGCGGATAAGTATAATGAAAAAGAAAAACGCCAGTTTGAAAGAAGACTGGAAAGGAGAGTGGGTAAAGAGAATGAAGTGGCCAGGAAGAATTTTCTTTCCATGTATGCCAACCCTGTGGTCAACCGGGTGGTGTATGACCGATAATATTACCAGTTACAGGACACAATGAAATATATGGCAAAAAAGAGCGTTACCTCTTATACGTATGAAGTGGGATTGTTCTATTTTACACCAAAAGATATAGAGGCAGAAATTACAAAACGGTTTTTCGGTTATGGGCAAGAGATCTGATATACTCCTTATATACACGGGAGGTACCATCGGAATGATAAAAGATTATGAAACCGGAGCGTTACGGGCCTTTAATTTCGATAAACTGTCAAAAAGAATTCCCGAACTCTCGCATCTCGATTGTAATATAAAAACGGTTTCGTTCGATGATCCGATCGATTCTTCTAATATGAATCCGGAATACTGGAAACAGATAGCCGGGATTATAGAGGATAATTACGAGGCTTTTGATGGTTTTGTAGTATTGCACGGCAGCGATACCATGAGTTATACCGGGGCGGCATTGAGTTTTATGCTTGAAAATCTGACAAAACCGGTAATTCTCACCGGATCGCAATTACCTATAGGGGATTTGCGTACCGATGCCAAAGAAAACCTGATAACGTCTATACAAATAGCCGCACTCCGGGAAAAAGGAAAACCGAAGATAGCCGAAGTGTGCCTGTATTTTGAATATAAACTGTACAGGGCCAACCGTACAACGAAATTAAATGCGGAGCACTTTGAGGCATTTGCCTCGCTCAATTATCCGCCACTGGCAGAAAGCGGAGTACATCTTAAAATTAATGAGGAGCATCTTTTGGTGCCAAACAGGAGAAAAAAGCTTCAGGTACATAAAGAGCTGGACAATAATATAGCGGTAATAAGACTTTTTCCGGGGATAAACGGAGCCGTGCTCTCGCGGATTTTTGAAACTCCGGGACTGAAAGCGGTTATTATGGAAACTTATGGCGCAGGGAATGCTCCGACGGAAGAATGGTTTCGGACCTTAGTGGAAAAAGCGGTGAAAAAAGGAATATTTATGGTCAATGTGACACAGTGTTCGGGAGGAAGTGTGCTGATGGGGAAGTACGAGACCAGTACACACCTTAGGAAAATGGGTGTTATCAACGGAAAAAACATCACTACAGAGGCCGCGATTGCTAAGCTTATGTACCTTTTGGGGAGTAAAATCAACAAAAAAGCATTTAAAACTGTGTTCGAAACACCCTTAAGAGGGGAATTAGATTAAAAATAACAAGATAAATTTTATCAACTAAAAAAAAATTCGTTATTTGGCACCCCGAAGAAAATCATAAGTAAGAAGTAATTCTTTAAAACAGAGAGGTGGCCGAGTGGTCGAAGGCGCACGCCTGGAAAGTGTGTATACGTCACAAGCGTATCGAGGGTTCGAATCCCTTCCTCTCTGCAAGTTTAACAAATGTGTTGGCGAACGCATTTGTGTCACAAAAACCGGCAAATATGTTTTTGAATGGAATGTAATTACCGGAAATGTTGCATAGTTCTTAAAAAAATTATTAGTTTTCCGGTAACGGAACTCGGAAGGATGGAATCGGAAGAGTTTCTCCTTCTTTATTACAAATTCATTAATTGTAAAAATTTTATATCTTTAACCCTATTAACTAACAAAATTTAAGTTTAAAAGAAATGAAAAGATTATTCTCTGTTCTGGCTGTTGCCGGATTGATGGCTCTTAACGCAACAACGGCAGAAGCGAAGGATCTTGCTCCTGTTGTATCTGAAAATATTTCAGAAATAGTTGCTCCTGTAGACGACGCTGCCGCTTTCGTTCAAGACGATGCCGCTGCTTCAAGTGAAGAAAGCAAACCTTTTCATCAGGTATTGAAAGAATATTTTATAAAAGGTGGTGCCGGATTTATGGGAATTGTGTTGCTGTGTTTGATTCTCGGACTTGCAGTTGCTATTGAAAGGATCATATTCCTTAACCTCTCTACTACCAATACCAGAAAACTTACTTCCAGGGTAGAAGATGCACTGGCTTCCGGTGGAGTAGAAGCTGCAAAAGAAGTGTGCAGAAACACAAAAGGACCCGTTGCCTCTATATTTTACCAGGGGCTGGAAAGAGCTGATGAAGGAGCGGAAGCTGCTGAAAAGGCTGTTGTGGCTTACGGAGGAGTGCAAATGGGACAGTTGGAAAAGAACGTATCTTGGGTTTCTTTGTTTATCGCTGTAGCCCCGATGCTTGGGTTCATGGGTACGGTAATCGGTATGATCCAGGCATTTGACAAAATTAGTGCGGCCGGAGGATTGGATGCATCTTTGATTGCAGCAGATATCCAGGTGGCACTTTTGACTACGGTATTTGGTCTTATTGTGGCAATTATCCTGCAAATATTCTACAACTACATCATTGCTAAAATCGATAGTATAGTAAATGATATGGAAGAAGCTTCCATTACACTTATCGATTTGTTGGTAGCCCACAAAAAGTAAAACCGGATTAAAAAGTAGTTATGAAAATATATAAGATATTATTAATTATTGCTGGTATAATCGGCGCCATCCTGTGGTTTATGTTACCCAGCGGGGATGTGCCGGTAGAAGAAGCAGCAGCGAATTCGAACGTAAACCTGATGTTTATCGTCTCTTATGTGTTGTTCGGAATAGCTGTTCTTATTACGGTAATATTCAGTGTGAAAGGCTTGTTTTCGCACCACAAACTGAAAGAAATGCTCATTTCCCTGGTGGCTTTCGTTGTCATTCTGGTAGTTAGCTATGCGCTGGCTTCCGGAAGCGAAGTAATGTCGTCGGATGGTAGTGTGTTGGCTACTGCCGAAACCTCCAGATTAGTTGGGGGCGGACTCATAGCCTTTTACATACTTGCTGTTGTTGCAATTGTTGCAATGATATCCTCAAGCGTGAAAAAAATATTAATGAAGTAATTATGGCAAGAAGAAGTATACCGGAAGTAAATGCTGGTTCCATGGCAGACATTGCGTTCCTGCTCCTTATCTTCTTCCTGGTGACAACCACCATTGAGACGGATTCCGGGCTGGATCGTAAGCTCCCACCTCTGGAGCCGCCAGATGAAGATGTTGTTATTAAGGAGAGAAACTTGCTGCAGGTGCTTATCAATAAGAGTAACCAGTTGATGGTTAACGATCAGCTTACAAAGCTTGAGGATCTTCGTAAAGTTGCAGTAGATTTTATCGATAACGGTGGAGGATTGAACGATAAGGGAGAGTCTTGTGACTATTGTCAGGGGGCTAAAGATCCGAAGTCTTCCGTGCACCCGGAAAAAGCGATAATTTCTATTCAGAACGACAGGGAAACCAAGTATAGTACGTATATCGCTGTGCAAAACGAATTGGTAGCTGCTTACAATGTGCTGCGAAATCGTGAGTCGCAACGTCTGTATAAAACAGATTTTACGGCAATGCAGGATGCCTATAATGACCCGAAAACTTCAGATGATCAGAAGGATAAACTGAAACCCAGGGTAGAACGAATACAGAAAATGTATCCGCAGTTTTTATCCGAAGCGGAACCAAAGAAAAATTAAAAATACTATTATGGCTAAATTCACAAAGAAGAAAGATGGCGAATTGCCAGCCGTTTCCACCGCGTCTCTGCCGGATATCGTATTTATGCTACTGTTTTTCTTTATGACCGTTACCGTGATGAAGGATGATTCACTGATGGTAGATAATACCCTGCCTATTGCAGACCAGGTGCAAAAGCTGGACAAAAGAGACAGGGTGGTATATGTATACGCCGGGAAACCACATTCCAGGTATCAATCCAAATACGGTTCGCAGGCAAGGATACAGTTGAACGATAAATTTGCAGGTGTAGACGAGGTAGCACCTTACATTCTGGCGGAAAGAGCCAAAATGAGGCAGGAACTTCAACCCTTGATGACAACAGCTCTGAAAGTGGATATAGAAACCAATATGGGGCTTGTATCCGATATTAAACAGGAGTTGAGGAAAGTTAATGCTTTGAAAGTAAATTATACAACCAAAGAAGGAGATGCAATGAGGAATCTAGAATAATCCTTATTTCTTGAACTTATATTTTGAGAGAACCGGCCGTATTTTACGAGCCGGTTTTTTTATGGAAATGGTTTTGGCAGAGATGGATATAAAATACGTAAATGAAGTATATTTGTTTAAAATAGAGATGTATGAAAGCCTTGTTATACATAGTGTGGCTGGTTCTGTTTTTTTGCGCCGCTAGGGTACATGCCCAGGATGATCCGGACTTGAATACACTGGTTCCGGACAGTGCTTCGGTAGATCATAAGTATAAAGAAGATCAGGTATATATCGGGGTTACTTATAATATACTTTTAAACAGGCCGTCCGATGTAAAACAGAACAACCTGTCCAGGGGTATACAGCTTGGGATAATTAAAGATATGCCCCTTAACAGTCGTAGAAACATCGCTTTTGGGGTTGGAATAGGGTATGCCTATAATGCCCATTTTCACAATCTTCAGGTGCGGAAAGAGAATGGGCTGATGAATTATCGTGTAGTGCCGGACTCTGTAGATTACAGCCGTAACAGGATGGATGAACATTTACTGGAAATGCCGATAGAGTTGCGGTGGCGTACCTCTACGGCAGCCACATACAGGTTCTGGAGGATATATGCCGGAGTAAAGCTGGGGTACGTATTTGCCGACGGTTATAAGTTTATGGGAGACGAACGGAAAAAGTTTTCCAATAAGGATATATCCAGGTTCCGGGCCGGTCTCCATCTCAGTGTAGGGTATAACACCTGGAATTTTTATGCTTATTACGGTTTGAAAAATATTTTTAAAGACGGTACTGCAATGGAAACCGGGGAGAGCATCGATATGAATTCATTAAAAGTGGGCATTATCTTTTATGCCTTATAACCAGTACGGAAATATAATGGCCTGTGGTACGGTGCCCAGCAGTATTCCTAAAGTAATTTCTCTTATGTTATGTGCTTTCAGATACAATCTTGAAGAAGCAACAATGCCGGTAAAAAGGATCAGCGAGGCGAGTAAAAAAGTCATGTTCAGGCGGTAGTGCAGACTTAGTCCGAGAATAAAAGTTGTTAGTCCGGTAATACCCATCATGTGGATACTTGCTTTTATCCTTAACAGTACTAAGCTCAGGCAGAGAAGCAGGGTCACCAGTATTCCTGTAAAGAAGTAATGTAATTCGGCGGAATAAGTGGTAGGTGTGATATGCCGGGTAATGATAAAAATAATGGGAATGGCGGCGTAGAGCGGTATTTTGCGTTCCTCCACTTCCGATAACTCCGGAGAGCGGACCCATCCGAGGTTTTTTAACAGGAAGTACAGTACTACCGGGACGACCAGGGTAAGGATGAGCACGGGGATTACAACGCTTTTACGGGCTTCGTCAGGGAAATACACCGGGGATATGAGATAATAAGCCATTGTGCCCGCAAATGGCATAAAAACAGGATGGAGCAGATAGCTGAATAGTTTTGACAAATACATAGATCCTCGGGGCGCCCGGTTGTGCCCGTTTTTGTTTTTTTATATCTGTTTTCGCAGTCTCGCTACGGGTATATCGAGCTGCTCCCGGTATTTAGCTATGGTCCTTCGTGCAATAGGATAACCTTTTTCTTTGAGAAGTACAGCTAGTTTATCGTCCGTAAGCGGTGTTTTTTTATCTTCTTCTTCGATGATGTTTTCGAGTATTTTTTTGATCTCTCTTGTGGAGACATCTTCACCCTGCTCGTTTTTCATTGCTTCCGAGAAAAAGTCCTTGATCAGTATGGTTCCGTAGGGAGTATCTGCATATTTGCTGTTGGCAACCCTGGAAACCGTAGAAACGTCCATCCCTATACTGTCCGCAATGTCTTTGAGGATCATGGGTTTCAGTTTGCGCTCATCCCCGGTCAGGAAATATTCCGACTGGTAATGCATTATGGCATTCATAGTAACAAACAGGGTTTCCTGGCGTTGTTTTATGGCGTCTATAAACCATTTTGCCGCATCGAGTTTTTGTTTGATGAACTGCACGGCGTCTTTCTGTGACCTGGATTTTTCTTTGGAATCCTTGTAACCCTGAAGCATATTGCTGTATTCTTTGGAAACGTGCAGTTGCGGAGCATTTCTTCCGTTCAGGGAAAGTTCCAGTTCACCGTCTACAATACGTATGGCAAAATCAGGCACGACGTGTTCTACCATACGGTTGTTCCCGGAATAGGAACTCCCGGGCTTCGGATTTAATTTTTCGATTTCGTGGATGGCGTCTTTGAGTTCCTCTTCTTCGATATGATGCCTCTGGAGGAGTTTTTTATAGTGTTTTTTCGTAAACTGTTCAAAAGACTTTTCCAGTATGTCAATAGCCAGATCTACCGAAGGTGCGGATTCTTTTCTCCGCAATTGGATAAGCAGGCACTCTTTCAGGTCCCTGGCGCCTACTCCGGCCGGGTCCAGATGATGTACTATTTGCAGTATTTTTTCAATGGTGGTTTCGTCCGTATATATATTCTGAGTAAAAGCCAGATCGTCCATGATTTCTTCGACGGAGCGCCGCAGATAGCCGCTTTCATCCACACTGCCTACAAGGAATTCGGCGATGTCCCATTGACTGTCGTTCAGAGAATACGTGTTCAGCTGGTTTATCAGGTGTTGATGAAAAGAAGTACCCGCAGCGTAAGGAACGGTCTTTTCTTCATCATCCGAACTGTAGTTATTTGCATGCAGCCTGTAATCCGGGATTTCATCGTCACTGAGATATTCATCTACGTTAATATCCTCGGCTTCTATTTTTTCATTGCCGTCTTCATAAATGTCATCATAAGAATCGTTTATGTCGTCCTCATAACTAGCCTCTTCCTCTTTACCGCTTTCCAGGGCCGGATTTTCCTCTATCTCCTGTTTCAGCCGCTGTTCAAAAGCCTGTGTGGGCAATTGTATCAGCTTCATCAGCTGTATCTGCTGAGGCGATAGTTTCTGCGATAATTTAAACTGTAACTGTTGTTTCAGCATCTCTCTTTCAATTACTCCTGGCTTATAATACAAAAATAATCGAAAACTTTGAACTTGGGAATAATAAAGGTATAAATACTAGGGCAAACGCGTCATATTAGGAGAGGATCGGTAATCCGTAGCGGTAGCAGTATTAGAGTTCGGCGTTGAGGAGTTTTAAGGCTGGAGGTATTGTTTCTTTGTTATAAGTTATAAGTTACAAGTTACAAGTTACAAGTTCCAGGTTCCAGGTTGCAGGTTCCAAGTTTCATACCGGCCTTTCCTTTTTCTTGCTACTTTCAAAAACTTATATCTTTCCCTCGAAAATCGATGTATTCGTTCTTTAAATATCGTTGAGAGACTCGGCATGGGCATTTTCCCAAACCTTATCTTCCATACCGGGAATAGCACGGTTGTCTTAATGTAGCTTTTTCATCCTCTCTGCTATATATGGGCTGCCTTCCGAACCCGTCCGATGACCCCACATTGACTATGCAACCTGGAACTTGCAACCTGCAATTTTAAACCCGTAAACGTTGCAATTATAGTTCTTTTAATGCATTTGCTCTAGTATAAATACAGTGTTGTTCTGTTGGAAACGGTAACTGTAATTATTTCCGGTACTCCAAACCAATGGGACAAACGAACGCGGTCTTAATCGCATTAAATGGGTCTAATTCCTCAACGCCTGTCCTGATCCCAATAATATCGGGATATCGAAGGGCTCTGCATCGAAATGGGCTAAGGTTTGTTCATTTGAATACCTCGCGTCCCGATCCCGATAGTTCCTAACATCCGTAAGATACTTTATAAAACCAACCGCAAACCTTTATAAGCAAAGTGTTTGCGGTTTTCGGTATTTTCACCTAAATTGGTGTTGCTAGAAAAATACCACGATGAAAATACAAAAAAGTAAACCTATTTCTGCTTTTGGCGGATTAAATTTTGTTTTAGAGTATCTCTCGGCATCCGGTATAGGTAAATTATTGGATAATAACCTGCCAGAGCTTGCGCCCCAATCCAAATATTCCTGGAGCGATGTCTTGTATTCATTGCTAAGCATTTACTTATGTGGTGGCGACTGTATCGAGGATCTTCAAACCCATCTTAAACATCATTTCAAAGGCAATCCTTACCTGAATATGCCTAGTTCCGACACGATGCTACGGCGTATAGGTAATTTATCCGAACCCACTGCCCAATGTAAGACCAAAAGAGGTTCTGTACTTCACACATACAGCACCCACTCGGTCTTGGGGCAATTGAACATGGAGGTATTGAAACATTTGGGTGTTTTTAAACAAAAGGAACTCCTGGTGGATTATGACAATACCATCATTTTCAATAAAAAAAAGGATAGTAAAATGACCTATAAGCGTGCCCCGGGGTATCAACCCGGGGTCTGCACCATTAATGAGAACCAGGTCCTTTACATAGAAAACAGGAACGGGAACAGTGACGCAAAGTCCTTTCAGTGGGATACATTATCTCGCCTGTTCCATTTGTTGGAAGCTAATATAGACCGTAAAATTGACCACTTCAGGGCCGATGCTGCTTCCTATCAATATGATGTTGTGAAATTAGTGCAACAAAAGGTAAGGTACTTTTACATTGGCTGTAAAAACAGTTATGTGGAAAAATATTTCAAAAAAGTAGAAAGTTGGGACACCATATCGGATGCCAATAATAACGTTATGGAAATTGGACAGGTTTTAGTGACCCCATTCGAACAACAGGCCAAAAAGGCCGGGGAAAAACCTGTCCAATACAGACTGGTGGTCAAGCGGTCGTTCAAACCTACAAAACAAACCGATGCTTTTACCGGGGATGCTTATCAATACCGCGCCATACTCACCAATAACCTTGAACTCCATATCACCGAACTGGTTCGGCTCTACAATCACAGGGGGAACATGGAGCGTCAGTTTGATATCCTCAAGAACGATTTCGGGTGGGACGGGATGCCTTTCTCCGCCTTGGGCAAGAATACCGTTTTTTTATATTTAACAGCAATCTGCCGCAACCTTTACCATCATATCATGGAATGCTTTTCCTCCAAATACAAAACACTAAAGCCTTGCTATCGTGTTAAAAAATTCCTTTTTAGGTTTATCCTCCTGCCATCAAAATGGATAAAACGTTCCAGACAAGTATCCCTCAGGGTTTATGGAAATATGCCCTTAAAAACTTAGCTGGCAAAAACAAAAACGCTCCGTAAAATAATGACCTCCACAGAGAAAGTATAAAAACTTTAACAGGGGAAGTATGCCCCAACATTTAAAAAGATATCGGAAACCTACAAAAAAAGCAACGTTTAATCCTTAAAGCACCAAAATCAAAACGGGGGGTAATGATTTACTATAGACATGCGGATTTTAGG